>JALHTD010000032.1 GCA_022865555.1 Thermoanaerobaculaceae bacterium
GCTGGGTACTCCTCTTCATGGCCGGCGAGGGCGACCCCCTCTTCCTCCAGGTCAAGGAGGCGCGCGCCTCGGTCCTGGAGCCGTACGCGGGCGCGAGCGTCTTCCCGAACCACGGCCAGCGTGTCGTGAACGGCTACCGGCTCATGCAGCCCGCCAGCGACATGTTCCTCGGGTGGAGCCAGGGGCCCAGGCGCCACTTCTTCGTTCGCCAGCTGAGGGACATCAAGATCAGCATCATGGTGGAGACCTTCGGCCAGGCCGAGATGGATATGTACGCCGGATGGTGCGGAAGGGCCCTCGCCCTCTCCCACGCTCGCTCCGGCAACTCAGCCGCTCTCAGCGGGTACATGGGCAAGAGCGACGCCTTCGACCGGGCCATTGCGTCCTTCTCGATCGCCTACGCCGACCAGAACGAGAAGGACCACGCCGCCCTCGACCGCGCGGTCCGCAAGGGCAAGGTGAAGGCGGTCTTCGAAGAGGTCCGGTGAGGGACCGGGGGCCGGCGCGGATCGCCCATAGTCAATCGATGATGCCGTGGTGAAGTCGCACATCGTCCGGTGGGCAGGGAGGTGCATTTGGTGAGGCCAGGGACGTGAAGCTGCGACGCGAGACCATCGTGACGGCGCTGGCGCTCCTCGTGATACTGGCCGCGATCCCGTTTGCCATCGTGGACACCATCGAGACGGGCCGCGTGTACCTGTTCTCACGGCAGTTCCTGGAGGAATTGCCACGGTGGTTCACAGGGCCCGGACGCTTCCGCTTCATCCTGCAGCCGGTGTTCGCCATCCTGCTGGGGGTGCGCGGAGGCCTGGCCGATGCCAAGGCGGGAAACCCGCCCTACCTGCTCGGTCTGCTCTTGGGTGCCGGACGCCGAAGGGAATTGCTGCGAAGCGGCTTGGCAACCGTCAGCACTCTGCTCGCCATGGGGATCATCCTGGACGTCGTGTTTCAACTGGTCATCTACAAGGCGGTGCATCCAGGCGCAGCCCTGGTGGTTGGGCCGATTCTCATTTGCGTCCCCTATGCACTGTCCAGAGCACTGACGACGCGGATAACGCCGCGGTTGGGTGGAAAGTAGGGAACGATCGTGGCAGCGCCTCGCCATCCCGTGCTCTGCCGGATCAGCACGCGCCTCGCGTGGCGTACATTCCGCTGGAAACCAGGCAGATACGGTTTGCTGCCCGGGGGGTGACGGGGCGGCACGGCTGGTGCTAGGCTCCAAGCCCAGAATGCGTACCCCACCTGGGGGAAGGAGACACCATGAGCATCGGGAGGTTCATCGCGATCATTGGGTTCTCATTGACCGTCGCGTCACTGATCGTGGCGCAGCAGGCCGCTGCGCCGACAGGGGGCACGGACCACGTCGCCGCCATCAAGCAGTCGCTCCAGAAGAGCGCGGCGGCGCTGCGGCAGTACCAGTGGGTCGAGACGACCGCCGTCTCGATCAAGGGCGAGGAGAAATCGCGGACGCAGGCCAATTGCTACTACGGCGCCGACGGGAAGGTGCAGAAGACCCCGGTCGCCGCCGCGCCCGCGAGCGATTCCAAGAAGCAGCGCGGGCTGCGGGGGAAGATCGTCGAGAACAAGAAGGAAGAGATATCCGAGTCGACGAAGGAGGCGGTGGCGCTCGTGAAGCAGTACGTCCCGCCGGACCCGGCGCGCATCCAGGCTGCGAAGGATGCGGGGAGGCTGTCCGTGATCCCGCCCGATGCGAAAGGGCTCGTCGTCGTGGTCATCAAGGACTACCTGAAGGCCGGCGACTCTCTCACGATCAACCTGAACGTTGCGACGAACGTGATCTCCGGCGTGACGGTCGCCACGTTCACCGACAGCGCCAAGGACGCGGTCGGATTGAAGGTCACGTTCGGGTCGTTGCCTGACGGGACGGTCTACGCGGCGACGATCCACCTCGACGTCGCATCGCAGAACCTCGCCGTCGCGATCGAGAACACCGGGTACAAAAAGGTGGGCGGCTGAGCGGAGGGGCAGAACGATGCCGACCGGTTGGCGCCACGCAGACCCACTCCGGCGGACCGGTTTGCGGGCGGCTCGCGGGTCTCTCCGCGGGGCGCCGTCGCTGCCTTTCAGGTCGCTGGTGTTCCTGGTGATGCCGGCCCTGAAGGTGTTGCCAGAGTTTTCCAGGTTGCCAGTGTGAGCGAATCGAACGAGCTGCGAAATGAAAGGAGTCACCACGCCATGAAACGCATCAACGTCCTTCTGCTCCTTCTTGCTATCGGGCTCGTGGCCGGGCCGGTCCTGGCGCAACAGCCTCCGACCGCGGCCGCGCAGGCCGGGGCCCAACCCGACCGCACCGCGCTGCCGATCGCGGAACCGAGCTATCCGCCAGTAACTGAGCTCGACGCGCGCAAGGTCACACCGCCGCCGCGATTCGAGGTGAAGGCACCGGCCGGTGCGCCGAACGTCCTGCTCATCCTGATCGACGACATGGGTTTCGGCATACCCAGCGCCTTCGGCGGGCCGGTCCACATGCCGACGGTCGACCGGCTGGCGAGCGAGGGGCTGCGCTACAACCAGTTCCACACGACCGCGCTGTGCTCGCCGACGCGGACGGCGCTGCTTTCCGGCCGCAACCACCACATGAACAACATGGGCTCGATCACCGAGACGGCCACCGCGTTCCCCGGCAACACGGGCCAGCGCCCCAACAACGTGGCGCCGCTGGCGGAGATGCTGCGGCTGAACGGGTACAGCACCGCCTTCTTCGGCAAGAACCACGAGACCGCGCCGTGGGAGGTCAGCCCCTCCGGCCCCACCGACCGGTGGCCGACGCGGTCCGGGTTCGACGAGTTCTACGGGTTCATCGGCGGCGAGACGAACCAGTGGGCGCCCTTCGTCTACCACGGCCTGAACCCGGTCGAGATCCCGAGGGACCCGAACTACAACTTCATGACCGACATGACGGACAAGGCGATCACCTGGATGCAGTTCCAGAAGGCGCTCACGCCGGACAAGCCGTTCTTCATCTACTTCGCGCCCGGCGCCACCCACGCCCCGCACCACGTGCCCAAGGAATGGATCGCCAAGTACAAGGGCAAGTTCGACCAGGGGTGGGACAAGCTGCGCGAGGAGACGCTCGCGCGCCAGATCAAGCTGGGCGTCGTCCCCCCGGGAACGAAGCTCGCCCCGAAGCCGGCCGCGATCAAGGACTGGGCCACGCTGACGCCCGATGAGAAGAAGCTGTTCACCCGCCAGATGGAGGTGTTCGCCGGGTTCGGCGAGTACGCGGACACCGAGATCGGTCGCCTGATCGACGCCATCAAGGACACGGACCAGCTCGACAACACGCTGGTGTTCTACATCCTCGGCGACAACGGCACGAGCGCCGAGGGCGGCATGAACGGCATGTTCAGCGAGATGACGTACTTCAACGGTGTGCAGGAGACGGTGCCGGACATGCTCAAGCACTACGACGAGTGGGGCGGACCTACCACCTACCCCCACATGGCCGCGGGCTGGGCGGTGGCCGGGGACACGCCGTTCTCGTGGACGAAGCAGGTTGCATCGAACTTCGGCGGCACGCGCAACGGCATGGTGATCCACTGGCCGAAGCGCGTCACGGCGAAGGGCGAGGTCCGCTCGCAGTTCCACCACGTGATCGACGTGGCGCCCACGGTGCTCGAGGCGGCCGGCCTGCCCGAACCCAAGGTCGTCAACGGCACGCCCCAGGCGCCGGTTGAAGGCGTGAGCATGGTCTACACCTTCGACGACGCCAAGGCGGGCAGCCGCCACAAGGTGCAGTACTTTGAGATCTTCGGCAACCGGGCCATCTACGCCGACGGGTGGTTTGCCGGCACCATCCACAGGGCGCCCTGGGAGATGAAGCCGCGCGCGGCGCTCCTCGACGACAGGTGGGAGCTGTACGACGCGCGCAACGACTTCAGCCTGGCCACCGACCTGGCGGCCAAGGACCCGGCCAAGCTGAAGGAGATGCAGGGTCTCTTTATGAAGGAGGCGGTCAAATACCACGTGCTGCCCATCGACGACCGCCTGATGGAGCGACTCAACGCGAAGTTGGTCGGCCGGCCGGATCTCATCGGCGACCGCACCTCGCTCACGCTGCACGCGGGCATGAAGGGGATGTCGGAGAACGTGTTCCCCAACATCAAGAATCGCTCGCTCACGATCACGGCCGACGTGGAGATCCCGCAGGGCGGCGCCAACGGTGCCATCCTCGCCCAGGGTGGACGGTTCGGAGGGTGGAGCCTCTACTTCAAGGACGGCAGGCCGGTCTACACGTACAACTTCCTGGGCCTCCAGCAGTTCAACGTCGCCGCGGCGCAGACCGTTGCGGCGGGCAAGGCGACGATCCGCTTCGACTTCGCCTACGACGGTGGCGGCTCGGGCAAGGGCGGGCTGGGGACGATTTTCGTGAACGGCACGAAGGTCGCCGAGGCGCGGATCGAGCGCACGCAGCCCGGGATCTTCTCGGCCGACGAGACCGCTGACGTGGGCGAGGACGACGCGACGCCGGTGACGGATGACTACAAGGCCTACGACAACAAGTTCACGGGCAAGATCCTCAAGGTCACGGTCGACCTGAAGGCGGTGGGCGTCGGCGAGCGGGCCGCGACCGCGAAGGCTGGCGCCGACGCCGCCCTAAAGAAAGCAGCTTCGGACTGAGTGATCCGCCCGATAGGAAGGAACTGGGTGCAGACTATTCGCGGCAAGAGTTGGAACACGCTCCTGCGCCTGCACAGCCCGCTGGAGCCGTGGTTCGACAAGACCTGACGGCCTGGTGAGATCGAACTGGTGAGGTGATGCGATCGTGAAACGCGCGGGCCGCCCAAGTGGGTGGCCCGCGCCTTCACCAGCGCAACAGTTAACAACCAGAGAAAGGACGGAATCATGAGAACCTCACGCACACAAAACGTTCTCGCCGCCGTGCTCAAAGGAAACAATATGAAGAACCTGCTCATCATTACAGCAGTGCTTGAAGCGGGGGCCGGCCTTGTGATGGTGGCGCTTCCGTTGCTACCGGCCA
>JALHTD010000392.1 GCA_022865555.1 Thermoanaerobaculaceae bacterium
GGGCCTCACGGCGGGCAGCGCACTCGGGTCGCACGCGCAGGCGGGTCGGAGAGCTGCGCTCGATGCGCAGCCCGAGCGACGGCTCGAGGCCCGCGGGGCAAGAAAACGCCTCCACGCAGTGGAAAGAAGGGAGCTGGCCACGCACCCGCTTGGCAAAACAAGGCCGTCACGCAGTGACAAGACAGAACACAGCCGCAAGCCCGCGGGGCTATACGTTTGCGTAGCGGAGGCGCCAGATGGACTGGATGATGCCGAGGGTGATGCAGGTGGCGAGCACCGAGGAGCCGCCGTAGGACACCAGGGGCAGCGTGATGCCCGTGGTCGGGGCGAGACCCGTCACCATCCCGACGTTGACCAGGATCGCGGTTGCAAGAACGAATCCGGCGCAACCGGCAAACACTGCGCCAATGCGGTCACGGGCGGAGAGCGCGACGACGAAGATCCGCATGACGAGCAACGCGTAGGCGGCAAGCAGAAGGGCCGCCCCGACGAAACCGGTCTCCTCGGCCCACACCGCGAAGATAAAGTCGGTGTACTGGGCGGGGAGGAAGCGCAGCTGCGACTGCGTGCCCGAGTGCAGCCCCTTGCCGGTTATCTCGCCAGAGCCCACGGCGATCTTCGACTGACGCTGCTGGTACCCGGAGCTGTAGGGCGCACGCTCGGGGTCCGCAAACGTCAGGACCCGCTCCCTCTGGTACGGTTTTAGCAACCACAGCCAGGTCCCCGCCACGAGCACAAAGCCTCCTATGACCAGCGCTACCCAGGCCCGCCAGGGCAGGCCTCCGAGCCAGAGCGCGGCCAGCAGGATCGGGATGTACGTGAGGGCCATGCCCAGGTCGGGCTGCAGCAGCACCAGCAGCGCAGGGGCGGCGACCACGGCGGCCATGCGCCAGACCGCGGCGAAGTTGAGGCGGCTCTGCCGGTACTCATCGGCCAGAGCCGCCACGGCGAGGATGGTCACGACTCGGGCAAACTCCGAGGGTTGCACGGTGTAGGAGCCCATGGCGATCCACGAGCGGGTGCCGCCACGCAGGGGGGCGATCACGAAGAGGGCAAGCAGCACGGCGATGGAGACCACGTAGAACAGTGGCGAGAAGCGGGCCAGCACCCGGTAGTCGGCGAATGCGAACAGGAGCAGCAGCACCGCTCCGATGGCGAGCCAGACAAGCTGACGGTTCGCGAGGCCCGGCGCGGCGAGCGCCCTGGCCGTGGAACCCTGAGCCAGGTAGGCGCACGCCGAGATCGCGAGCAAGGACAGCAGCAGCCAGGGGTCAAGCCGCTTCATTGCCGGGTGGGCGGTGCCTGAAGCGGCGGCCCGGGTTGCGACACTGGGCGAACGGCGGCGCGGTTGGACGGGTTGGCCGGCTCCGGGGCGGCGGCTGCGGGCTCGACTTCTCCCGGCGTCCCGATCTGACCGTTTGGGGCGGGTGGCGGCGGGAGGGAAGTGTTCTGCCAGATCGGCGGCACCGCCGCGGTGACTTGCCCGTCCTCGACCTTGGGCCCGAAGGCGCGCTGGAAGATGCGTGCCGCGATGGGGGCGGCAACGGAGGCGGCGTCGCCGCCGTGCTCGACAACGACGCACACCAGAAGCTGGGGGTCGGACGGTGGGGCGTAGCCGACGAAGAGCGCATGGTGGCGCTGCTCCCATGGCAGCTCGTACCACTTCACGCCCTCCTTCTTGCGCATCACCTGGGAGGTTCCGGTCTTGCCGGCGAACCGGACGGGGAGGCTGCCCAGACGGCGTGCGGTGCCTCTGTCCCCGACCACCACCCTCTCCATGCCTCGCCGGACGTGGGCCAGCGCCTCGGGAGGGAGGCCGGTCGGACGCGGCGCGCCTCCCTTACCCGGCACGAGATGGGGCTGCACGAGGTTGCCGCCGTTGACGAGGGCGGCGTAGGCGACGGCGAGCTGGAGCGGAGTCACCAGGATGGGACCCTGGCCGATGCCCACCGAGATCGTCTCCCCGCCGTACCAGGGCTGCCCGCGCGCCTTGCGGCTCCACGCGTCGTCCGGGACGAGGCCGGGGTTCTCGCCGCCCAGCTCGATACCGGCAGGGGTTCCGAGGCCGAAGGTACGCGCCCACGAGGCGAGGCGGTCGATACCGGCATCACGGGCCACATAGTAGAAATAGGTGTCGCAGGACTGCTCGATGGCCTGCTCGAGTGCCATCCGGCCGTGCCCGCCGGCCTGCCAGCACCGGTAGGGGTGACCGTAGATGTTCACCGCCCCTGTGCAGTAGACGGTGTCGTCCAGCGTGCGGACGCCGTCCCTCAGGGCCCCGGTGGCGAACAGCGGCTTGATGGTCGAGCCAGGGGGATAGAGCGCCTGCAGGGCACGGTCGAGCAGAGGGGTCAGCGAGTCGCTGGTGAGCTCGCGCCAGCGGGCCGGCTCGAGATGCCCGGCAAAGAGGTCGGGGTCGAACGCCGGCTGGGAGACCAGGACGCGCACAGCACCGTCACGGGGATCCAGTGCGACCACCGCGCCGACCTGGCCAGACATCGCCTCGACCGCCTCCCGCTGCAACGTGAGGTCGATGGTGGCCTCGAGCGGCCGGCCCGCGACGGGGGGCTCACGTCCAGGGCTGATACCTGCTTTCCCAGGGCGTCCACCACGACCACGAGGTTGCCGGGCGTGCCGCCAAGCACGTCTTGATAGGCACGTTCGAACCCGGAGCGGCCGACGAGCTGCCCGGGACGCAGGTCGGGCCTCTCGGCGAGCTGCTCGGGGGATACCTCGCCGAGCTGGCCGACGAGGTGCGCAATCGTGGCCCCCGGCGGCAGTGAGCGGCGGGTCGCAGGATGGATCTCGA
>JALHTD010000393.1 GCA_022865555.1 Thermoanaerobaculaceae bacterium
CGGCTTGCCCCAACCTGTCCACAGAAGCCTTTACGCCTTCAAGCCTGTCGTTTCGCTAAGCTGGCGATCAACTGTGCATCCGCGGGAGGCGTCGCCAGATTCGGAAGCTCCGCGGGGGCGAACCAGCCCACCTCCTGCCCCTGCCTGCCGACGGGCTCGCCTCTCGTGATGCGGGCCCCGTAGAAGAGCAGCACCACGTCGTGCTGCCGGTCGCGGTGGAACGCGAAGGTGATCGGCGCCTCCACCACGATGTCCACGCCCAGCTCCTCCACGACCTCGCGCTGGAGCGCATCAGGCGCGCTCTCGCCGGCCTCGACCGCTCCTCCGGGACACTCCCAGAGGCCGCCCATGTGGGACGCGGGGAGCCGGCGGGCGAGAAGGAAACAGCCGTCGCCGCGCCGGACAACGGCCGCAACCACGAGTCGGCGATCTTGGCTACGGCTTCTTGGGCGCATCCGGAGCAGTTGTCGCGGCAGGGCTGGGCTGCGCGGCCGGCGCCTGCTTGGTCGAGCCGACGGCCGGAACCTCCGCGGCCGCTGGCGGCTTGGTGGCAGGAGTTTCCAGGGCGGCCTTGATCGCGGGGTCGAGGGCCTCGATGTTCGCCTTCGGGCGGCGGGCCAGGATGACCAGCTGGATGCTCTCGTCGAGCTTGCGGTTCTTGACGTAGGTCGTCAGGGTCTCCTTCACCTCGTCATAGCTCATCATCCCCGCAGGCCGACGGTCCTCCACCTTGAATACGAAGAAGCCGTACTGGTTCTTCAGGACCTCGGTCACATCGCCGACCTTTGTGCTCTTGAGCGTGCTCTCGAACTCGGGCAACGCCGCCTCACGCACCCAGCCGCCCAGCTCACCCCCGCTGGCCTTGTTGGGGTGATCGGAGGTCTCCTTGGCCACCTTGGCGAAATCCTCGCCGGCCATCACCCGTTTCCGGGCCGCCTCCGCGCGCGCCTTCGCCGCGTCCTGCGCGGCCTGGTCGCCGCCCTGCGGCAGCTGGATGAGGATCATCCGAAGCTTGACCTGCTGCTCGTGCTTGAACTCGTCGGGGTGAGCGTCGTAGTAGGCGCGGACCTCCTGGTCGCTGGCACCGGCCTTGCTGAGGAGCTCCCCCTCCACGTACTTCTGGACCATCATGCGATCCTGCTCCATGCGCGTGAGCTCCTGCTCGGTGAGCCCGGCCTGTGCGAGCGCTTTGGCGAAGGCCTCGGCGCCGCCCATCTGTTGGCGCTGTTTTTCGATGCTCGCCGCGACCTCCTTCGGGTCGACGGTGACCTTCGCCTCGCGGGCAGCCTGCAGGATCAGGGTCCGGCCGATCAACTGGTCGACCGTCTGGCGGAGCATTGCGGCTTCGTTCGTCTGCACGCCCTGCATCTGAGAAGCCACGGCCCGCTGCGCCAGCTTCACGTCGACGTCGGTGATCTCGTCGGTGTTGACCCGCAGAACGGGTTTTGCGGCAAAGGCCGCCGACGTCGCCATCGCGGCGAGGAATACGACTGATCGGGATGTACGCATGGGTGTCTCCCTGGCTCCGCGCACGGAGCAAACCCGACGAACCTTAGGCGCGAGCCGCCCAAATGTCAAACGAAGGGCTGCGGCGACATCTCAGTCGCGACTCCGCTCGTCGGCCTTGGCGGCCTCCCAGAGGGCGTCAAGCTCGGCGAGACTCAACGAACCCAGGGCAACGCCGCGGACGCGGGCCTGCTCCTCCATGGACGAGAAGCGTCTGGCGAACTTCTCGTTCGCGCCCTGCAGGGCGGCTTCGGGGTCGATTCCCAACTGGCGAGCCAGGTTCGCGAGCACGAACAGCACGTCGCCGAGTTCCTCCCGCACCCCCTCCCGCGGACGGGCGGCCGGGTCTGGCCCCAGTTCGGCCGCAAGCTCCTCGACTTCCTCCTGGAGCTTGGCGACCACGTCGTCGGCGCGCTCCCAGTCGAAGCCCAGTGCAGCCGCCTTCTCGGTGATGCGCAGCGCCTTGAGGAGCGCAGGCAGCTGTCGGGGTACGCCCGCGAGGGCCCCTGTGTCCTGTCGCTCCCGGGACTTGATCGCTTCCCAGTTGCGCACAACCTCTGAGGCGCCGGAGACCTCGACATCCCCGAAGACGTGCGGGTGGCGGCGCACCATCTTGGCGTGGATCCTCCGGCATACCTCCTCGATGTCGAACCAACCGTGCTCGCTGGCGATCTGCGCTGCGAAGACGATATGGAAAAGCAGGTCCCCCAACTCGCCGGCGAGGGCGCTGGGGTCGTCGCTCGAGATCGCGTCCACGACCTCATACGCCTCCTCGATGATGTAGGTCTTGAGGGTTTCCAGCGTCTGTTCGCGGTCCCACGGGCAACCGTCGGGGGCCCGCAGCCGCGCGCCCAGCACGCGCAGGGCGTCAAAGGGGTGCTGTTCGCTCATGGACGGGCAGTATAGCGCGGGGGTTGCGCTTGTTCCTCCGGCAAGAAATGCTTAAGATGGCTTCAGGCTCGCGGTGCGGAGGAGCAGGTGGCTGACGAGAAGAAAGACGACAAGGTGCGGGTCGTGGATCGCCGGTGGTTCAACGCCGACGGCGAGCTCAAGGAGCCGGCACCCACAAGGCCGGCCGCGCGTTCTGCCCCAGCCCCACCCGCCCCGGCGGCTCCCGAAACGGCGAACTCGCAGGGGACCGCCAGCGACGCCGATCAGTTGCCCTCCAAGGTCGGGTTCCTGGACCTGGTGGACTTTCTGGCACAACAGGCAGTAGCGCTCTTGTCCGGGCAAGCTCCGGGTCGCGGCCGCGACCCCGTGGCGGCCCGGTTCTTCATCGACCTGCTGGGTGTGGTGCAGGAGAAGACGGCTGGGCAGCTTGCCCCAGAGGAGAACCGCCACCTTGAGGACATCCTCTATCAACTGCGCTCGCTTTTCGTGGCTGCGACGCGCTAGCGCGCTTGCGCTCGTTCTGCTCCCCGCCACGTCGTTCGCGGCCGGGCCGGCC
>JALHTD010000394.1 GCA_022865555.1 Thermoanaerobaculaceae bacterium
CTCGGGCGGCGCCGCGGCGCCTACCGGTGCCCCATAGGTCTCCAGCGCCTGCGCCATCGCCTGGGCGGCCGCATCGCTCCGGCTCCCGAGGAACGCCGTGACCCCCCACCACTCGAGGGCAACCGCCAGCACCCCGCCGAGGCCTGTCGCGGCCTGTCGCCAGTTCTGGCCGAGCCAGTGAAAAACGCGGTCCACCAGGGAGACGAACTGGTCCTGTTTGATCTGCTTTCGCGTCAGTCGACGTCCCACGTTGCCACTCCCCCGCGGACCGCTACTTGGCCGGTGCCGCCGGCGCCTTGGCAGCCACCGGGTACTTTTCGTTGTAGAGCTTGATCACGGTCTCCGTGATGTCGGCCGACTCGGCGAAGTACGCAAGCTCGTTGGGGTTCAAGACGAAGACGGCGGTGTAGCGGTTGGCGTCGGCGTGCTTGGTGATGACCTCCTGGAGCTTGCCGCCGAGGTCAATGCGCAGTGCCTGCTGCTTCGCCTCGAAGTCGCGCTTGGAGATGCGCTGCTTGTCCTCGAACTCCCTCTGCGTCGCCACCAGCCTGCGGTTGAGCTCGACGAGGGTGTTGTCGGGCGCACCGCCCTGCCTGGTGACGATCTCGCCCTTCAGGTTGTTGACCTCCTTGCCCAGCCTTGCGAGCTCCTCCTCGCGCGGTCGGAGCCAGTCGTCGAGCTCCTTGAGCCGGATCTTGCCCTCCTCGGTGCTTATCAGTGCCCTCTGCACGTGCACGAAGGCGATCTTGGTGGGGGATTCCACCTGCTGCGCCAGCCCGCTCGCCGAGAGCAGAACCCCTGCGAAGACTGCCACACCGAGCTTCTCGAACCTCATGAAACCCTCCTGCCGCAACGGCGGCGGAAGATTCTAGCACGCTGAATGCCGGTAGAATCGACTTTGGGAGGTCTCGGAAAGGTGCAAGCCATGGTGCTCGCAGCGCCCGGGCCGGTCGAGTCGCGGCCGCTGGCCGTGCGCGAGATCGAGCCGCCGCGTCCCGGTCCGGGGCAGCTGCGCTTGCGCGTCGCGGCGTGTGGCGTGTGCCGCACCGACCTTCACACCATCGAAGGAGAGCTTGCCCTTCCCAGGCTTCCGCTGGTGCCCGGCCACCAGATCGTCGGCGTCGTCGAACGGGTGGGCGATGGCGTCCCGCCCGCGCTGGTAGGAACGCGGGCCGGCGTGGCCTGGATGGGCGGCACGTGCGGAGCCTGCTCGTTCTGCCGCAGCGGCCGTGAGAACCTCTGCGCCGGGGCGCAGTTCACCGGCCTCCACGTCGATGGGGGCTACGCGCAGCTCGCGGTTGCGCGCGCCGACTTCACCTACCCGCTCCCGGCGGGGTTCTCGGACGAGCAGGCCGCGCCCCTGCTGTGCGCCGGCGTGATCGGTTACCGCGCCCTGCGCCTGGCAGGCGCCCTTGCCGGCGGCCGGCTGGGCATATTCGGGTTCGGTGCCTCCGCTCACGTCGCGATCCAGGTCGCGCGCCACGCGGGCTGCGACGTGTTGGTGTTCACCCGCGCAGAACGGCATCGCGAGCACGCCCTCGCTCTCGGCGCCTCCTGGGCCGGCTCCCCGTCCGAACGGCCTGCGGCGGAGCTCGACCACGCGGTGATCTTCTCGCCCTCGGGGGAGCAGGTGGTCGAGGCGTTGCAGCACCTGGCGCGCGGGGGAACGGTGGCCTGCGCGGGGGTCACCATGAGCGACCTGCCAGGCTTCCCGTACTCGCTGCTCTACCACGAGCGCACCGTGCGCTCCGTGGCCAACGCCACCCGGGACGACGCCCGCGAGCTCCTGGATCTGGCGGCGCGCATCCCCATCACCACCAGCGTGGAGGTGCTGCCCCTGACCGAGGCCAACGAGGCGCTTGCCCGCGTCAAGGGCTCCAGGGTGACCGGCGCGCTGGTCCTGCGAGCGTGATGGGCAGAGGAGCCGGCAAACCGCCGGGCTTCGAACCCGGCTACCGGAGCCTCCTCGCGACCGGGGAGCTCCAGCGCCGCGCCGCGAGGCTCGAGGCCATGCTCGAGCGCTGCGAGCTTTGCCCCAGGCGCTGCCAGGTGGACCGCCGGCGCGAGCTCGGCTGCTGCTTCACGGGCGTCGAGCCGATCGTTGCATCCTGGGGGCCGCACACGGGCGAGGAGGCACCGATTTCGGGCAGCAACGGCTCGGGGACGATCTTCCTCGCCAACTGCAACCTGCGCTGCGCCTTCTGCCAGAACGCCGACATCTCGCAGCGCCCGGCGGACCACATCGGCCACACCTCCGGGGCCGCTGACCTCGCCGCGGCGATGCTGCAGCTTGAGGCGGAGGGCTGCCACAACCTCAACTGGGTCTCGCCCACCCATCAGGTACCTGCCCTGGTGCGCGCGCTCGCGCTGGCCGCGGCGAACGGCCTCTCGCTGCCGATCGTCTACAACACCAACGGGTACGACTCGGTCGCGGTGCTCGAGCAGCTCGACGGCGTGGTGGACATCTACATGCCCGACCTCAAGTATTCGGACGAGCTGGCAGCGCAGGAGCTCTCGGGGATTGCCGGCTACCCCGCCGCGGCGCGCAGCGCGATTGCCGAGATGTTCCGCCAGGTCGGCGATTCCTGGGACCTCGCCCCGGACGGCGCGCTTCGGCGCGGCCTCCTGGTGCGCGTGCTGATCCTCCCCGGGGGCCTCGCGGGGGTCGCCGAGACCCTGCGCTGGCTCTCGGAGGGGCTCTCGCCGCTGGTCACCGTCAGCCTGATGAGCCAGTACCGCCCCTGCCACCGGGCCGGCCGGGTCGCCGGGCACCCCGAGCTGCGCCGGACGATCAACAGGGACGAGCACCTGGGCGCACGGCTCGCACTCGAGCGCTTCAACAAGAGCCCCCACACGCTGGTGCAGGGGTTCTCCGGACTGCAGGCGTGAGGGCCTGGCATGCCCCTAACCCGGGGCCTTGCCCGCCACGCCGCGGCCCTCCTCCACCTTGAAGCCGGCTTCCTCCCACGTCTTGCCCTTGCCTTCGTCCTCGGGCGAGGCGGTGACGAAGTCGTGGATCTCCGAGAAGCCGCTCGCCTCCCGCTGGTCCGCGATCTGGTCCCCGATGACCAGGACCGTGGCGCCGTTGGGGTTGGCGAGGGTCCCCGCCACCACGACCACGGGGTCCTCGACCTCCCCGTGGCCGTCCCACAGAACGTGCGGGACGAACGAGTGCTGCGCAAACGTCCAGAGGTACTCGTCGAGCATGGCGGCGCGGCCGCTGTCGGAGAGGAAAACCGTGACGCGCTTGCCCTTCTGGTAGAGGCTCTCCACCAGACGGCACGCCTCGAGCGCCTTCTTGGTACCGGCCAGGCGGTGCAGGACGACCTTCGCCGCCCGATCCCGCTTCTCGCGTGCCTTCTTCTCCGCCATTCGTCTCAGGCCCTCGGCCCCGCCTCCTCCCCGCCCCTCCCGCCGCGCCTCACTGCGCCAGAGGCTTCAGCGTGAGCGGGTCGCGCAGAGGCAGCCTCACCAGCGGTCCGAAGCTCTCGAACCTGGCGTCCGGGTGGTCGGGATGCCCCTTGAGGATCTCGTCCACGTTTCCGACCACCAGGATGATCAGCTCGTCGGGCTTGATGTGGGCCTTTGCCGCGGTCTGGGTGCTCGCGGCCGTGACCTCGCCCATCCGCGCTCGGTAAGCCTTCCAGTAATCGTGGGGAAGCCCGACGAGATCGTCCTGGGCGAACCGGGTGACGGTCCTCAGCTTGCTCTCGAACATCCGGGGGAAGCGGTCGATGAAGGCGCTCTTGCTGTTGGCGAGCTCCTTCTCCGTCACCTGCGTGGTCGTGATCTTGCCGACCAGGTCGACCGTGAGCCTGGCCGCCCGCGCGCAGGTGGAGGACTTGGACTGGAAGTAGGCGCGAAATGTGCCCGGGTAGAGGTCGCCGATCCCGTAGCTCGAGTAGGCGGAGTAGGCCAGCCCCTCGTCGGAGCGCACCTTCGCCATCATCCAGGCGGTAAAGCCGCCGCCTCCCAGGATGTCGTTGGCAACCTCGAGGGAGGACTCGTCGGGCAGTGGCCGCTTGGCGCCCAGCTGGCCGATGGAGACCCGCCCCTGGTTGACATCGGGCTTGTTGACCAGGTACACGCCCGGCTTCGCGGAGCCCTTCGGTTGAGGCACGGCACCAACCGGGGCGCCGGTCGCCTTCCAGGCCCCGATCGTCGCGGTGAGCTTGGCGATCATCGCTTTGCGGTCGAAGTCACCGGCGACCGCCACCACGAAGTTCGCCGGGTTGGCGAGCAGCTTGTGGAACGAGACTAGGTCGTCGCGGGTGATCCCGTCCACCGAGGCCTTCGTGGGCAGCCGGTTGAGCCAGAAGTCGTCGCCGTAGACGAGGCGGTCCCACTCGCGGTCCTCGATCGACTCGGAGTCGTCGTTGCGCCGCTTCATCTCCGAGAGCATGTCCTCCTTGGCCTTGGCCAGGCGGGCCTCCTCGAAGCGCGGCGCCTGGAGGACGTCCATCAGCAACCCGAGGCCGCGGTCCAGGTCCTTGGCAAGGAGGTTCAGGGAGACCCTGCCCGAGACTCCGCCCACGTTCGTGGAGATCTGTGCGGCGAGGAAGTCCAGCTCCTCGTCCAGCGCCTTGGCGTCGAGCTTTCCCGCCCCGCCCGTGCGCCACACCGTCCCGGTCAACTCGCCGAGCCCCTCCTTGCCGGCGGGATCGAGGTACCCTCCGCCGCGGAAGAGCACCACCACGTTTACCAGGGGCAGCATCTTGTCCTCGGCGACGTAGGCGGTCACCCCATTCGCGAGCCTGACCCGCATGGTCGCCGCGTCGGGCACGTTGAAGGTGAGGGGCGGGAAGGCGAGCTGCTCCGGCCTGGGCGGTATCTCCGCCGCCACGGCGGCTGCCGCCGAGACCAGAACGATCGCGAGAGTCAGCAAACGATGAGAGTGTTTCATGGCGCTTTTCTCCTTCCGCCCTACGCCTTGGGCTTCGCGCCGGGCGGGGTCTTCTGCGCCTCACCGCCCGGCTGCGGTGCAGCTGGGAGCGAGTCGAGGCGCTGCTCCGCCCGCTCGATGAGGTACTCGATGGCAGGCTTCATCTGCGGCGGCGCCTTGCCCGCCATCGTCCTCAAATCCGTGAGGATCTCCTCGAGTTCGCCCTTGTCCGTAACCTGCTCGATCTCGGCGAGCTGCTGTTTGACCATCGCCTTCACCTGGGAAGGCAACGCCGCCAGCTTGGGGTCCTCGGGCGCACTGCCCGCCTTGCGGACGTACACGGCCACGTTGC
>JALHTD010000395.1 GCA_022865555.1 Thermoanaerobaculaceae bacterium
CCAGCACCTCAAGCGCCCGGTTGCGGCTCATGGTGGGGTCATGGTGCCATAGAGCGGCCAAAAGGTGTACGCCGGAGCGTGCACCCTTGAGCAGGGCCCGCGCCTCGTGTATACTCACGCGCCCCCATTGGTTGGGGGGTGTTCGGAGGTTCGCATGAAGGCAGCAATTCACCCCGCGTACCAGGAGGTCGAGGTCCACTGCGCCTGTGGGAACACCTTCAAGACGCGCTCCACGAAGAAGGAGATCCGCCTGGAGATCTGCTCTGCGTGTCACCCCTTGTTTACCGGCAAGCAGAAGCTGATCGACTCCGCCGGCATGGTGGAGCGTTTTCGGCGCCGGTACGAGAAGAGCGAGAAGGCCTGAAGGCCAGACGACGCGAAACACCGATCGGCCGGGGGAGCGCTTCCCCCGGCTGCTTCTTTTCTGTCCCGGCGCACGATTCCGCTTGCCGGAACCGTCTGTGAAAGGTAGACTTGCGACGTGAACGGCATGCTGCAAAGGCTCGACGAGGTGACCCGCCGCTGGCACGAAATGAAGACCGAGCAGGCCAGCCCGGACGTGCTCGCCGACCGCAAGCGCCTGCTGGAGGTCTCGAAGAAGCTCGCCGAGATCGAGCCGGTGGTCGAGGCCTATCAGGCGTACCGCCGCATCCTCGAGGAGGAGAAGGGTGCCCGCGAGCTGCTTGGCGGGGAGAGCGAACCCGAGCTACGGGCGCTGGCCGAGGAGGAGGTGCGGCACCTCTCGGCCGAGCTCGCCGAACGCGAGAAGGCCCTCAAGCTCCTCCTGCTTCCCACCGACCCCAACGACCGCCGCAACGTGGTCCTGGAAGTGCGGGCCGGCACCGGCGGCGAGGAGGCCGCTCTGTTCGCCGCCGAGTTGCTGCGGATGTACACCCGCTACGCCGAGGGCCGGCGGTGGCGCGTCAACGTGACTGATCTGTCCGAGGCCGGCATGGGCGGGGTGAAGGAAGCGGTGGCGCTCATCGAGGGCGACGGCGCGTACTCCCGCCTGAAGTTCGAGTCGGGGGTGCACCGGGTGCAGCGCGTCCCCACCACCGAGGCGTCGGGCCGCATCCACACCTCGGCGGCCACGGTCGCGGTGATGCCCGAGGCCGAGGAGATCGAAATCGAGATCGACTCCAAGGACCTGCGCATCGACACCTTCTGCTCCTCCGGAAAGGGTGGCCAGTCGGTGAACACGACGTACTCCGCGGTGCGGATCACCCACCTTCCCACCAGCCTCGCGGTGTCGTGCCAGAACGAGCGCTCGCAGCTCCAGAACCGTGCACAGGCGATGCGGATCCTGAAGGCGCGTCTGTACGAGATGGCCCGGGCCGAGCAGCAGGCCAAGGTGTCCGCCGAGCGGCGCTCGATGGTGGGCAGCGGCGACCGTTCGGAGAAGATCCGCACCTACAACTTCCCCCAGTCGCGCGTGACCGACCACCGCATCGGCCTCACCGTGCACCGCCTGCAGGAGATCCTTAATGGCGAGCTGGACCTCCTCCTCGATCCCCTGATCGCCCACTTCCAGGCCGAGCGGCTCGAACGCGAACTGGCCTCCACCGGATGAGCCTCTTCAAGCGCCCGCTCGGCCGTCCGAGGGTGCTCAGCGAGGTGAGCTTTGCGCTCGGGGCGGCCGTGGTCATGGGCGGCGCAGGCGCCCTGGTGGCGCTGGCGACCCCGCCGCTGCGCCCCGTCCCCTGGGCATCGCCTCCCGTGCGTCTGTTGCTGCACGCCGCCGTCGGGTTCGGCCTGTGGTGGTGGGGCGGCCTGATGTGGAGCATCGGACTCGCCTTCCACGCGCGGCGGTTCCAGCCGCCTCCGCCGCTCGCCGCGCTGATGCGGGCGACCTGGCTCGCCGCAGCGTTGTTCGCCGCAATCACCCTGGCCGCTCACACCCTGGGGGCTTCTGCCCTCCTCAGCATCGGCGGCGGCGTGGTCACGTGCACCCTCGCGGCTCGCGCCATCGTGACAAACGCGGCCCGACGGCAGCAGCCATGACCGTCGCCGAGCTGCTTGCCCTGGGCGCCACCACGCTCGAAACCCGGGAAGGGCTTCCCAACCCGCACCGGGAGGCGCGGTGGCTGCTCGCCCGCGCCCTGGGTTGCGCCGAGGCGTGGGTGCTCGCGCACCCCGAGGAACGAGTGCCGGGCGCGGCGGCGGATGTCTACCGGGGTTGGCTCGCCCGCCGCGCCTCCGGGGAGCCGGCCCACTACATCGTCGGGTCCTGCCCCTTCTGGGGGCGCCAGTTCACGGTCACGCCGGCGGTCCTCATCCCCAGGCCGGAGACCGAGCTCGTCGTGGAGTGCGCTCTCACCCTCCCCCGCGGCGAGCGGCCCCGCATCCTCGACGTCGGGACCGGCTCCGGCTGTCTCGCGGTCACGCTCGCCCTCGAGATCCCGGGCAGCCGGGTCCTCGCCACGGACCTCTCCCTCGCGGCCGTGGACGTGGCGAGGGCGAACGCCTGCCGGCTGAGGGCAGGAGTGCGTTTCGCCGCGGGCGACCTCGCCACCCACCTGGGGGGAACCTTCGACGTCGTGGTCGCCAACCTCCCGTACGTGAGCAACGCGGACATCGTCGGACTACCCGTCGAGATCCTCCGATACGAGCCGCACCTGGCGCTCGCCGGGGGAGAGGACGGCACCGACCTGCTGGAGCTGCTGCTCGCGGACCTTCCCCGCCTGCTGGCCACGGGTGGGCACGCGCTGCTGGAGATGGGGCCGTGGCAGCGTGCCAGGCTCGGGGACGTGACCACCGCGACGGGCCTTCTGGAGGTCCAGCGCGGCCTCGACCACGCCGGAATCGAGCGCGTGCTGGTCCTGCGCAAGGAGTGAAGGCGGGTCGCGCCACGCCGACCTCGGAAAGCGGATAGATCCGTCGACCGCTCCGCACCCCCGGGGCTGCCTCCCTGGTCAGCCCTGCAACGCCTCGACCGGGGTGAGACGGGCTGCGGCCAGCGACGGGAACACCCCGGCGAACACCCCGACCGCCACCGCGAAGCCGACACCGAGAAGAAGGCCAAGTGGCGCGAGCGGCAGACCGGCTTCGAACGCGCCGGAAGCCAGCTGCGTGATCACCGCACCGACCATGCAGCCCACGGTGGCCCCGAGGATCGAGAGGGTGGTGGACTCCACCATGAACTGCAGCAGGATCGCGCGGTCGGAAGCGCCCATCGCCTTGCGCAGGCCGATCTCGTACAGGCGCTCGGCGAGGGAGATCTTGAGCACGGAGTAGATCCCGACGCCGCCGACGAGCAGGGAGATCCCGGCGATCGCGGCCAGCACGATCGTCCAGTTCCGCAGCATCACCCGAATCTCCTTCTCGGCCTTGAGGATCTCGTCAGCGATGTTTTCGACCTCGAAGTCGGAGATCCCGTGGTGCGAGCGGCGCACGAGGCGCTCGACCTCGGCCTTCACCAGATTCAGGTTCTCGGCGTCGGGGGTCTTGATCGAGAGGATCGTGATCCCTTGCCCCCCCTGCAGGTAGCTGCGGAACGCCGAGAGCGGGACCAGCACGCCGCTCATCTCGCGGCGGGTCCAGCCCGAGCTGGCCATCCGGTTGCCCATCCGCTTCTCCACGCCGATCACCTGGAAGAGCGCATCGCCGATCCGCACCGGCCTGCCCAAAGGGTCGTCGGTCCCGAAGAGGCGCTCGGCAAGGTCGACACCCAGCACGGCCACCTTGCGCGACTCGAACTCGTCGGATTCCTCGAACCAGCGGCCCACGCTCACGTCGCGGTCGTGGACCTGCCCGTACGAGGGGGTGATGCCGTAGACGCGCACGCGGCGCTGCACCCCGCGGGCGCTCACGACCATGTTGGTGATCCGCACCGCGGCCACCGATTCGAGGGAGGTGGCGCCGCTACGCACCACGCCGAGGTCGGGTGCGGTCAGACCCCTCGAGTACGTGCGCTTGCGCAGCTCGATCGGGTCCTCGGGCTCGCGAGGCGAGACGAACATCACGCCGTCGAACCCGAGGCCCCGGATCCCCTCCCACACCATGACCTTGACGCCGTCGATGAGCGTGACGTTGACGGTGACGGCCGCGGTGCCAAGCACGACCCCGATGAGCGTCAGGAAAGACCGCAGCTTGTGGGCCCACAGCTCGGCCAGCGTCGTGCGGACGGCCTCCAGCGGGGCCGCGCCTCCGCCGTTGGCACCGATATCGGGCAGCCTCGCGGTTCCGAAGATCGGCGGCGCCTCGAGTGGAATCTCGGTGAGAGGTCGATCGTCCACGGCTCGCCTCACTCGTAGCGGAGCGCCACGACCGGGTCGAGGCGCGCCGCCTTCACGGCCGGGTACAGCCCGAAGATCACCGACACGCTCCCCGCGCACAGGCCCGCCGCCGCGATCATCGCCGGCGTGAGCACGGCGGTCTGGTCCAGCAGGTAGGCGATGCCGTGGACGAACCCGACCCCGACCCCCAGGCCGACCGCCCCGCCGAGGCCGGTGACGATGGCGCTCTCGACGAGGAACTGGACGAAGACGTGCCAGCCCTTGGCGCCCAGTGCCTTCCGCACCCCGACCTCGCGCATGCGCTCCGTGAACGACGCGAGCATGATGTTGGCCACTACGATGCCGCCCACCACGAGCGAGATGATCCCGCACGCGAGGAAGGTGAAGTCGTACACCTTGCCCTGCTGGTTCATCTGCTGGATGCGGTCCTGCCTGTCGTACACCTGGAAGTCGTCGGCCCTGTGCCGATTGGTGAGCAGGCGCTGGAGCGCAGGGACCGACGCGTCGTGCGTCTTGACCGAGGCCAGACGCAGGCCGATCTCGTCGATCCGCCGGGACCCCGCCCCGACCACGCGCACCTGCATCGTTGTGACCGGCACCACGATGACCTCGTTCATCCACCCCAGCGCGTTGTAGCTGTCGGAGCGGTTCCAGTAGAACTCGCGGTAGCGCAGCACGCCCGCGACCCGGAACAGGTGGTCGCTGAGGCGCAGGTTCTGGCCGACCGGGTCCTCGCTTCCGAAGAACTCGCGCGCCCGGTCGGCGCCAAGCACGCACACCGTCCCGGCCGTCGCCACGTCGTCCTGCGAGACGAAGCGCCCGCGCTCGACCTGCAGCTCGTGCAGGTCCGCGTAGGCAGGCGCCACGCCGGTGATGTAGTAGGACTTGGAGGCCCTGGCGCTGCGCACCAGGAGCGTGCGGCCGATCTTCGGCTCCACCAGGTCGAAGCCCGGTATCGAGGCGCGGACCGCCTCGACGTCGTCGAGGGTCAAGCCCCGGCTCGCCATCTCCCGCGCGGAGGACCTCACGTTTTCGACCGTCTTGGGCCACACCATGACCTTGAGCACGCCGCCGGACTCGGTGTAGTAGCGCAACGATTGCTGCCGTTCCCCCGCCATTAGCCCCATCGTGCCCACCACCGAGGCGACCCCGAGCACGACCCCCAAGGTCTGCAGCGCGGTGCGCCCCGCGTGCGTGCGGACGTCGGCGAAGCCGTCGGCGATCACCTCGAGAAGGTTCATACGCTAGGCCGCCCGGGTCTCCTGGTCGTGGGCGATCTTCCCGTCCACGATCCGCACGATCCTATGCGCGTGGGCCGCGACCTGCGGGTCGTGCGTGACCACGATGACGGTCTGCCCGCAGCCGTTGAGCGCGTCGAAGATGTCCATGACCTCGCCGCCGGTGGCCTGATCGAGGTTGCCGGTCGGCTCGTCGGCGAGCAGCAGCGCAGGCTCGGTCACCAGGGCCCGTGCGATCGCCGCGCGCTGGCGCTGTCCTCCCGAGAGCTGGTTCGGCCGGCTCTTGCCGCGGTCGCCAAGCCCAACCTGGTCGAGCATCTGCTGGGCACGGATCCGGCGTCGCTCACGCTCCAGCCCGCCGTAGAGCAGCGGCAGCTCGACGTTGCGCAGGAGGCTCGCGCGCGGGAGCAGGTTGTAGTTCTGGAAGACGAACCCGATAAACCTGTTGCGCACGACCGCCAGGCGTCCCGCCGAGCGGTGGCCGACCTCCTCCCCGTCGAGCCTGTAGCTGCCCTTGGTCGGCGAGTCGAGGCAGCCGAGGATGTGCATGAGCGTGGACTTCCCCGACCCCGACGGTCCCATGATCGCGACGTACTCGCCGCGCTCGACCACGAGGTCGATGCCGCGGAGAGCGTCAACCGCGACCTCGCCGGTGTCGTAGGTCTTCCAGATCCCGCCGAGCTCGATCAGCATCTCGCTCACCGGTCCTCCTCCTTCTTCTTCGGCTTGGTCGGGTCCTCGAGTGCGACCTCCTCGCCCTCCTTGAGGCCAGCAACGATCTGAGTGTGGGACAGCGAGGAGAGACCGGACTCCACCTTGCGCTCCTCAAACTTCTGCTTCCAGGCGTCGCGCGGGTCGGGTGTGGCCTTGGGGTCGGCCTTGGGCGTCGCCTTGGCCTCGGCTTTCTCGCCCTTCGCGGTCGCCGCCTCGGCCACCGCCGTCTTCGCGCCCTTTGCCTCGCCCCCCTTGCCGGCCGGTGCCTTCTTCACATACACCACCTCGCCGTCCTCCCGGCGGAACACAGACTCCACCGGGACCGCGAGCACCTTCTCCGCCCTGTCCCCCTTGATCGTGACGTTGGCGGTCATGCCGGTCCGCAGCTCCTTGCCCTGGTTGTCGAGCGTGACCTCGATGTCGAACACCTTGACCTGGTCCTGGAGGCGCGCGGCGGGCGCGATGCGTGAGACCTTCCCGGGGAAGCGCACCTTGGGGTACGCGTCCAGCGTCACCGTGACCGGGGCGGCCATCCTGATCTTGCCGATGTCTACCTCCGAGACTCCCACCTTCACGATCATCTTCGAGAGGTCGGCAACCGTGCCGATCACAGTGCCGGCGTTGAACGAGCCTGCACCGGTCACCGCTTCCCCGTACTCCACGGCGCGCTTGATCACCACGCCGTCCATGGGCGACGTGATGTTGAGCAGCTGCTGCGGGTTGGTGGAGAGCGGGATCCCTGACGACTCGACGATGCCGGCCTTCTCGCGGGCGGCGGCGAGCGCCTCCTGGGAGGACTTGTAGCGCGTCTCGGCGGTGCGGAAGATGTCCTGCGAGAGCAGGCCCGCCTTGAGCAGCTCGAGCTTGGCCAGGTAGTCATTCTCGGCGTCGGAGAAATCGATCTCTTCCTGGTTCACGCTGCGGCGCACCGCCGCCAGAATCTGCGCTTGGTTCACGTCCGGCTCGATGGCGGCGAGGAGCTGGCCCTTTCGAACCGTGTCACCCTCGCGCATGGGGAGCTCGGCGACCTTGCCCGAGAGAGCGGACTTCACGTCCACCTTGACCTCGGGCTCGACGGTCCCGATCTCCGTCACCTCCACCTGCACGTCGGCGATGGCCACCTTTCCGAGCGGGGTCTCGTCCTTTGTCGGCGACGTCCCCTTGGAGCGTGAGGCGAGCGCCACCGTGGCACCCACGACCACCACGCCCAGCGCCCCGCCGATCAGCCACCGCTTCTTCTTTTTCGTCATGACCGCCTCCGAAACTCGACACCCTGAGTACGCATACGGTACCCGCGGGGTTCTGCGTTGCCGGCCACACCAGGGAGCATGCCCAAGAATTCGGCTACGGCTCGGGGAGGAACCGCTCCAGGCGGGCCTGGCTGAGGGCGGCAAGCGCCCGGCCGAGGAGCTTGCCCGGCACCAGGAAGTGGTCGGTGTCGTGGCTGGCGAACACCATCACCGGCACGCCCACCTCCGCAAGCGTGCGGCTGGCCACCGCCAGCAGGCCGACCGTTCCCAGCGGCAGGACCGCCTCGATGGTGAAGGCGCGCCACCCCTCCGAGGCCCGCTCCACGAGCGAGCCGAGGCCCCGCACGAGCTCCTCGGGGGCCAGCAGGCTCACCTCATCGTGCCCCACGATCAGCGCCACCGGGGCGTCGGCGGTGGACAGGCGCGGGAGTGGGTCCGGAACCGCCAGCAGGCGCGCCACCGCGTACGTCTGCGGCCACAGGCGCAGACCCACCGGTGGCTTGTCGTGTGCATCCATGAAGAGGCTGCTTCTAGTAGGCGTCCAGGATGAAATGCAGCGGGTTCTGCTTCTCCCCGTCTTTCCACACTTCATAGTGGAGGTGGGGCCCGGTCGTCCGCCCCGACATCCCGACCCTGCCGATAGGCTGGCCCCGGCTCACCTTGGTGCCCTCCTTGACCAGGAGCCGGTCGAGGTGGCCGTAGACCGTGGTGTAGCCGTACCCGTGATGGAGCTTGAGCATCCTGCCCAGGCCGCTCTCGCGGCTGGCGAACACCACCACCCCGTTCGCGGGCGCCGTCACGAGGGTGCCGATCGCGACCGAGATGTCCAAACCCTCGTGGAACGCCGGCCGGCGGGTGATCGGGTCGAGGCGCGGCCCGAAGCCGTCGGTGATGACCCCCACCACCGGCGCCACCACCGGGGTGTGGGACAGCATCAGCGCCTCATCGGAGAGCTTCCGCTCCACCTTCGCCAGCTGCTGGTCGAGCTGCTCCTGCCGGCGCACCAGGGTCTCGGGTGCCGCCGACAACCGGTCGAGAGGCCCGCCGCTGCCGACCCCGGCCCGGGTGCTTTCCACGTTCTCCGAGAACAGGTCGGAGACCCCCGCCGCAATGGCCAAGGTCTTGGTGCGCTGCTCGAACTGGGTCAGCCGTGCCTGTACCTGGCTCACGGTCTCGGCGAGGCGCTGGTTGCTCTTCTTGAGCTGCTTGTTCTCTGTCTGGACGGCGCGGTAGACGGCCCGTTGGTGCAGGAAGGTTCCGGAGGCTGCGATGGAGAGGATGGAGAGGATCGCGACGGTCACGCCGGCGAAGATCAGCGTTTTCAGGAGTGCAGGTGAGAGCTGGAGCTTGAAGACCTTCCCGTGGGCGTGAGGAACGATGATGATGGTGCTGTGTCGCTTCTCAGCCACGCTACGCACCTCCCTCGATCGACGTGAAGACGGCTTGCCCCTCCCACCCATCGCGTGTGGCTTGCCGTTTTTGAATCCTGCCACACGGCCGGAAGCCGTGTCAAGACGAACCCTACAGACACCAGCAAGTGTATGAAAATACTGCAACAACGTAGTGTGACGCACACCACGGACGGGCCGTCGGCCCCTGGGGCACGGCGGTGGTCCGGCCCGGTCCCTGGACGCCTGATGGGCCTTGCCTCCCTTTCCTGGGGTTGTTCCGAGCTCCCCCTGACCGCAAGGTGTGGTTTTCTTGCCACTCTCGTGGGGTATCTTTTGCCCCGCGGGCTTGGAGCGGTCGCTCGGGTTGCGCATCGAGCGCAGCCCTCCGACCCGCCTCCGCGTGCGACCGAGCAGGCACAGCCCGGCGTGCGGACCCTCGCTGTTCCCCTCCCTCGCATGAGACGCTCAGTCGGGGCCCGCGTCTCCACCCGCCGGTCTGGCCGCTCGGGGCCCGCACGCTTCGGCGCGATGGCTCCCGTCGCCCGCGGGGCGGATTGAATACCCCCCACCCGCACGCTCGGCGGCGCAGGCTCCGGAGCCATGGCCGCTGGCACCCCCGGGGCGGATTGACTGCCCCCTACCCGCACGTGCAGAGGCCTCCAGCCAACCTGTCATCCTGAGCCCCGCCCCGCGCGGGGCGAAGGATCCCATGGTGCCTGGACGGCGAATTGGATACCCAACCCCTCAGAATCGGACCTTGACCGCCAATCAGCAGCGACCGAGAATCCGCCCAGCGATCAAGCGACCTCAAACCAGTCCCTGCCGCGTTGATTGGAGGTTAGGCGAACTTCACGGGGCGTGATTGTCAGAACGTAAACTCGAGATTCCGGCTTGATGACATTGGACGGAAACATGATAACTAACGCAGACACCGCGCTGGCTGACCCGGTAAGGCGAACTACCCGTTCGCATTCGCCCGTTCGCTTAGTACGTCTAATTGGCGTTAGACAGCCCAAGTGAGGCGTAGGAGGCTCATGGTCTTGCCACCGGATCAGCGCAAGCAAGTCGAACGCCTTCTTGGGGAATTCTGCGAGAACCGAGTCCCGCCTCAGCACCGCGCGAAGCTGCGGTATGGCTATTTGATCCGCGGCAGCTCAGTAACGCTGAGCGAGTTTCGCCCTTCCCTCACACGGCCCGGCGTGTGGACGGAGTGTGCCGTGGCGAAGTTCAGTTTCGACCCCGCAACCTCGCAATGGTCGGTCTTCTGGCAACGTGCGAATGGGAAGTGGCAGTTTAGTGATTGGCGTCGGCCCGCGAAGCGTTTCGGCACGGTATTGGCCGAGGTCCTCAGGGACTCCTATGGTGCGTTCTTCGGCTAGCAGGGGGCTGTCTAGCTGCGGCTTGCAGGGGGCGCCACCTCGCGTTCGCTCGGCGGCGCCACTGAAGCCGGGCGTTA
>JALHTD010000396.1 GCA_022865555.1 Thermoanaerobaculaceae bacterium
GCCGAAGGGCTTGGTCGGGCAGTCGGCGTCCATCGGGCCCATCAGGTCCTTCGCGAGTTCGCCGGGCAGGGCGTAGGCGAACAGGTGGTTTCGCGTGCCGTCCTCCCACGTGTCCCAGCGGCGCACGAAGAGCCGGTCGAAGACCATCCCGGAGGCCTTCGACTTCTCCTTCTCATCGAGGAGTTCCTTGGTCTGGTCGGGGGTCTTGCCCGGGAGGACCGCCATGGAGAACACCAGGAAGTTGCCGGTGGGCCCGACCTCCAGGGCGTCCACATCGAGCGGGAGGTTCGTCACCTGCTGTGCCTCGCCGCCGTCCACGGCGATGCGCCAGACCTGGGAGGATCCGGAACGGGTCGACACGAAGTAAATGCTCTTGCCGTCGCGGCTCCAGCGCGGCTGCGTGTCGCCGGCGTCGTGTGTGGTCAGGCGCCTCACCCAGGAGCCGTCCAGCGCGGCCAGGTACAGGTCGCTGCGCCTCTTGTTCTTTTCGAGGTCGGTGACGCTCACCGCGAACGCGACGACCTTACCGTCGGGCGAGACCCGCGGATCGGAGATCCGGTCCATGGCCAGCATGTCGTGGATCGAGAACGGGTGCGTCTCAGCCGCATGCACCGTCCCCGCGAGCAAGCCGGAGAGGAGAGTCAGGGAAAGCAACCGCAGCATGGTGTCCTCCCGCCCGCAACTGCAGGCGGTCCGTATCGTACACGGAAAAGGGCATCGGGATCCGCCGGCGGAAATACCACGAGGAAGGATCGCGTAGGATTGGCGTATGAGCGCAGGGAGGATGGCTGTGTTCGTGATCACCGTCATGGGCGTGTGGACGCTGCTGCACGCCTACGTGCTGTGGCGGGTGTGGCGGTTACCGGCGCTGGGCACGCCGGCTGCACACAGGGTTCTGGTGATGACCGCAGTGTTTCTCTGGCTGAGCTATCCCCTCTCGCGTTTCCTGTACCACTGGCACCTGAGCACGGTGGCGCGGCCTCTCGAGTTCGTCGGCACGGCCTGGATGGGCACGTTGTTCCTCCTCTTCGCCGCGCTTCTGGTCGTAGACGTGGTCACGGCAGGCGGGCTGCTGCTGCCGAAGCTGGCGCCCGCGATGCGGGGTTGGTCGCTCGTTGTTGCGGCCCTGCTCTCGGCAACCGGGCTGGTGCAGGGGCTACGTGACCCGGTCGTTCGCGACTACGAGGTCCGCCTTCAGGACTTGCCCGCCGAGCGGGACGGCACCGTGCTGGTCGAAATCTCGGACATCCATCTCGGGACCCTCATCGGCGAGCGCTGGATGGCCCGGCTCGTGGAGCGCGTCAACGCCATGAAGGCCGACCTCGTGGTGGTGGACGGCGACCTCGTTGACGGCAACCTCGGCGAGGTCGAACCGTTGCTGCCGGTCCTCAAGGGATTGCGCGCCCCACTCGGCGTGTGGGCGGTCACCGGCAACCACGAGTGGTACGCGGGGATCGACCGCAGCGTGCGGCTCCTGGAGGAGGCCGGCTACACGGTGCTGCGCGACCGCTGGGCCGAGGCCGCCCCCGGTCTCGTGCTTGCGGGCGTGGACGACCTCACCGCGCGCCGTCAGTTCGGCCTCCTCGACCACCCGGTAGAGAAGGCACTCGCGGGCCGCCCGACCGGGGGAACCGTGCTGCTCTCCCACTCGCCCTTGAGGGCTGACGCGGCCGCGGCTTCCGGCGCCGGCCTCATGCTCTCCGGCCACACCCACGACGGCCAGATCTGGCCGTTCGGCTACCTGGTGCGGTTCGTCTACCCCCTGCTCGGCGGTCGCTACGAGGTCAGCGGGATGTCGGTGATCGTCTGCCGAGGCACCGGCACCTGGGGCCCGCGCATGCGCCTCTGGCTCCCAAGCGAGATCGTTCGCATCACGCTGCGCGCCGGTTGACGCGAGGAGTGCCGGATCGCTTCAGCAGCGGCGGGAATACCTTTCTCCCGGCTCCCGTTGGTGCACGACATAAGGGGGAGATCCAATGCGCAAATCAGTCGTGTTGCTCGTCGCAGTCGCGGCGTTCATGTCGGCAGTGTCCGTGCTCGCCCAGGAGAAGCCGGGGACGGTCGCCATGGTGCTCACGGTTTCGCCCAAGGATGGCGCCTACCAGCAGCTCGAGCAGGCGCTCAAGCGCCACTACCAGTGGCATCGGAGCCAGAAGGACGACTACGCGTGGTTCGTCTGGGAGGTGGCCACGGGCGAGCACGTCGGGGGCTTCCTCGTTGGCAGCCTCGGGCACCACTGGAAGGACCTGGACACGCGCACCGACTTCGACAAGGCCGACGACGCGGACTTCATGGCGAACGTTCTGCCTGCCACCTCGGCGGTCGTCCCGGCGTTCTACGACCTCATCCCGGAGGCCAGCCGGCCGACGGACGCCAAGGAACCGTCGCCCATGACCCAGCTGACGCACTACTTCGTCAAGCCAGCCGGGATTCCGGAGTTCAACGACGCCCTCAAGGAGATCAAGACAGCCTTCGACAAGGCGAACTATCCCGTGCACTCGAGCTGGTACCGGCTGGTCAGCGGCGGCGAGGGACCGCACTACGTGCTCGCCACAGCGCGAAACAGCTTCGCCGACTTCGAACCTCCGGAGAAGTCAGTCGAGGCCGTGCTCACGGAAGCGTACGGGGCGTCAAAGGCCGTCGCGCTGATGAATGCAGTTCGCGGCAACACGGTCCGCACCTACTCGGAAATTCTCCGCTACCGGCCGGACATCGGCTACACGCCGGCAGCGAAGTGATTACCCGCCTGGCCGCGTCCGTTTCCGGGGCGCGGCCAGGCCTCCTCGTCCGGATCTAGGTCGCTCTAGACCACCGGCGCAGGAACGCCAGCAGCTCGGCGGGATCGTGGCCCGGCTTGGCGGGGTCACCGGTTTCGAACACCTCGCTCGACTGGGTGTGCAGCACGTGCAGCTTCGGCGAGAGCACCAGCAGGGACGGGAAGCCCAGCTGCTCGGGGTTGCCCAGGTGGGCCATCGCCTCGGGGTTCTTGTTCTCCTTTGAGTAGTTCAGGTGCACGACCTGGTATTTTCCGAGCTCCGCCCTGAGCCCCGAGTCCTCGCTCATGAGACCGTCGAGCGCCCGGCACCACTTGCACCAGTTGCCGCCGACGATGACCAGGACACGCTTGTTCTCCACCGCGGCCGTCTTCCCGGCCGCCTGGAGCTGCTTCCAGCCGTCCAGCGAAGGGTCGTACGGCGCGGTGCCCGGAGCGTTCGCCGCGACGGCGATCGCCGCAAACAGCATGAGCACGCCAAGAAGAGCTGCGGGACGGTGCATCGGATTCCCCCCACGCGCGGACGCGCGACGGAGAGATTGTACACATCCTGCTTGCCGATGCTGATTCTCTTCTCGTACGCCAGATACTCGAGCTGTGGAAGTGGGAAAAAGGGAAAGGTGAGAGGGAAAAGGAAGAAAGGGGACACCAAGGCGTGACTGCTCTCTGCCTCCCGTTTTCCTTGTACCTTTTTCCCTTTTCCCGCTTACTGGCCGCGGTAGCGGAGGACCAGCAGGGTCACGTCGTCGTCGGCCTCGCGTCCGGCCCGGTGCTTGGCGGCGGCGTCGAGGAGCGCCCGCCCCACGGCCTCGGCGTCGTTGCCCCCGAGGCCGGCCAGGGTTCGCTGAACGCCTTCCACGCCGAACTCCTCGCCCGTCGGCGAGAACGACTCGGAGATCCCGTCACTGTAGAAAACGATCGAGTCGCCGGCCGACAGCTGCACGTTGGCCACACCCCACTTCGCCATCGGCAGCAGGCCGAGGATCGGCCCCTGGGGCGGCACGAGCTCCACCGAGCCGTTGGCTCGCAGGACAGCCAGCGGGCAGTGGCCGGCGTTGGCCAGGCTCAGGCTTCCGTCGGCCTGCAGCAAGCCGAGTCCGAGCGTGAGGAAACGGTTGCCCGGGTTGTGCTTGAGGAGGCTCCGGTTGAGCGCGGGCATCATCGCGTCGATCGGCAGGCCCAACTCGTGCAGGAGACCGATGAGACCCTGCGCCATCGCCATGATCAGCGCCGCCCCCACCCCCTTGCCCGAGACGTCCCCGAGGGCCACCGCCAGGGTACCGTCGTCGCGCAGCATGCCGTGGTAGAGGTCGCCTCCGACGCTGCGCGCCGGCTGCGAGAAGGCGAAAACGTCGGCGAAGGGCGTCTGCGGCGGTGTGAGCTGGAGCGCCATCTGGATCGTGCGCGCGAGGGACATCTCGTAGTCGATCTTGGCCTTCTCGCGCGCCTCGCGGTACAGCCTCGCGCTGTCGATGGCGATGGCTGCCTCGGCGGTTACGGACTCGAGGACAGCCAGGTCTTCACGCCCGAACGGCTTGCCGGCCTTGTCCCTCTCCACCACCATCCCGCCGATGACGTCCACCGAAGCCACGAACGATGCGTCCTCGGCGGGGCCCATGGGCCGGCGGGTCACGACCAGGGGCGCGGCCACTGCCATCGAGGCCCCCCGCGCCACCATCGTCGTGGAGGGGGAGAGCTCGAGACCCGCCGACACCACCTTGCGCCCCTTGATCGCCTTCTCGAACAGCGAGCTACGCTCGGCCCATGCGGTCTTGCCCAGGTCGGGCGGATGGCACGCGACCGTCCTCCTGGACCCGTCGCTCTCGATCAGGATCACGCACCCGCGGTCCGCACGCACCAGCCGCACCGCCGACTGCAACACGATCTGAACGACCTCCTCGAGCACCGTGGCAGCGTTGAGCGCGCGCGCCACGTCCAGCAGCATCTGCAGGTGCCGGACGCCCTCCTCGCCGCCCGTCTTCTCCGCGGCGATCTCCAGAGGGGTGCTCACGTCGTCCGGGCGGACCTGGTACTCCGTGCGGGGGCCGAGCCTCAGGACGTCGCCCGGCTGCACGACCGCGTGCTGGACCCGCACGTCGTTGACGAAGGTGCCCCCCGAGGATCCCAGGTCCTCCACCACCAGCTCGTGCCCGTCCCACTTCACCTCGGCGTGCCTGCGCGACACCGTGGCCTCGGAGATCACCACATCGCAGCCGGGATCACGCCCGAGGCGAATGACCGGCTGGGCGATCCTTACCCGCGGCCCCGGCTGTCCCGGCTCCCGGGGCGTCAGAACGGGGGGCGCGCTCCACTCGCTCTTCACCTTGCGCGGCATGGCGGAAGTCTAGCAAAAGCCCATCTCCGACGCCCCCGGCGGAGAGGGCCGGGCACCCCGCGCGCATTGCCCGGGCCGGGAGCCGGTGCAGCCTCCTAATCGATTGCGCAGCAACATGTTCTGCCGCGATGAAGCCCTCGCTCTTGACGCCTCGTGCTATTCTCCGCGCCGCGCAGTTGGCGCCAGCATGAAGACGGTCACCTACCTGACTCGCAGGAGCGCTCTCAAGAAAGGCGCAATGGCCTTCGTGGGCGGAGGCATCCTCGCGCGCTCGGGTTGGGTCGAGGCCACCGATCTTCCCATGGTCCGGCGCGTCACTCTCGTGCACCCGCTCCTCCCGGGCGCCTTCGACGGTTTGCGCATCGCGCAGGTCGCCGACGTGCACGCCGGGATGTTCATGCCGCCGGAGCGCCTGGCCCGGGCTCGCTCGCTCGTCGAGGAGCTGTCGCCCGACCTGGTCGTGTTCACGGGTGACCAGCTCGACCGGCGCCAGGTGGACGCGGACCTCTTCGTCCACGGCTTTGCGGGGATCGACGCACCCCTCGGGGTCTTCGGCATACTCGGCAACCACGACCACATCGCCGGGCCTCGCCTCGCGCTGACGGCCATGGAAGCGGTCGGCGTGACACCGCTGGTCAACCAGTCGGCCACCCTGGAACGTGGAGGATCGCGGGTCCTCCTCGTAGGGGTGGATGACCTGGACGCGGCACCCGGCTGGGGCCCCGACTTCGCCGCCGCCCACGAGGGCGATGCCGAGTTCCGCATCCTCCTTTGCCACCAGCCCAACGGCTGGCGCGCGGGGAGGGCCGCGGGGGCCAACATCACGCTCGCGGGTCACACTCACGGGGGACAGATCGCGGTGCCGTCGCGGGGCCTCAACCTCGCGAGTCTCTCCACGTCCTACATCGCGGGCCCCTACCAGAAGGCCGGGCAGCTCCTCTACGTCTCGCGCGGGATCGGTGTGGGCGCGGTGCCATTGCGCTTCGGCGTGCCGCCCGAGGTGGACCTGATCACCCTGCGGCGGGGACCGGTCGCGGCCGCCTAGCCGCCGCTTGTCTGCCGTTCGAACCGAACGCCATCGAGCGAGAAAACCCAACTGCCTTCTGCCTGTGGGTACGGTCGCCCGAAACAGACAACGGGCCGCCCGCGAGCGGGCGGCCCGGTTCGATGCGCTTGGATCCTGACGCAGCGTTACTCGAGCGGGATACGGCTCTTGTTCTTGGCGAGCCAGGCGTCGAAAGTCTGCAGAGACGGGTTGAGCGAACGGGAGACAGCGAGGTCACGCGCACCGTTGTAGAGCTGCTGGAAGTCGCGCTTGAACTGGAACATGTTGCCCATATCCTCGGCACCCGGGAAACCGAAGCTGCGGTACACGTCGGGCGTGACGTCGTTGTAGCGCACCTCCTGGCCCAGCGCCTTTGTGAGGGCGGCGGCCATTTGCGCCCCGGTCAGGTGCTCGCCGGCGACCCCGACGGTCTTGCCGACGAGCTCGCGGCCCTTCTTGAAGATCCCATAGGCACACCTGCCGATGTCCTCGGAAGCCATGGAGGCGAGCTTTTTGTCGCCCATCGGAAGCGTGATCGCCAGCTTCCCGTCCGGCCCCCTCTTGGGGCCCGCGCCGAAGTAGATCAGGTTCTCCCAGTAGAACGACGTCAGCAGGAACGTCGTCGGCACACCCAGGTCGGTGAAGAACTGGTTTGCCTCGGCCTTGCCGTCGAAGTGCGCGACCTTGTACTTGCCCTGCAGCGTGGGCATGCGGGTGTCGCTCAACGGGATCGACTTGCGCGTGTCCTCGAACGTGGACCAGATCGCGTGCTGAATGCCTGCGAACTTCGCCGCTTCCGCCATCGCGCGAGCGTTGGCCTTTTCCTTCTCGGGGGAGAAGTGCTCCCAGAAGAACGTGACGCAGTACGCCCCGTACGCCCCTTTGAACGCTCTCTTCAGGCTCTCCACGTCGTCGACATCGGCTGCGACGACTTCGGCACCCAGCTTTGCCAGCTCCTTGGCTTTGTCGGAGTTGACGTCCCTCGTGATCGCGCGCGCCGCGAACGGGCCGCCCTTGTCGCTCAGGATGGCACGCACGAGGCCTCCACCCTGGGCACCCGTCGCACCGACCACCGCGATGATCTTCTTCTCAGCCATCGAAAACCTCCTTGTCAAACGGGAAACGGCGTTGTGTCGGCCCGTATTCCGATCAACTCTTGAGAAAGGGCCCCCAGCAGCGTCACAAACATGACGTCGGGCGGCCCCGGACGCCGAGTTGCCCGGCCTTGAGTTGCCGCCTGCTACCGGGGGCGTTTCCGGAACTCGAGCAGCTCCACGGGGGCTCCGTCGTGGACGATCATGGCCACCCTGACGCCGTCGGACGGGGAGCTCGGTGGGCTGAGGATCTCCTTGCCCCGCAGAGCTTCGTCGAGGTCGTCCACCTCGAAAGCGATGTGGGGAACCGTCCTGACGAGCTCGGACACGGGGCAGCCCGGCTCGAACCGCATCCACTCGATCCCGTAGGGACTCGTCTCGAACCCCGCCACGTGGATCTTGAGGTGCTCGAGGTGCCTCTCGCCGGGCCGAGGGTTCTCGCACGGGATGCCCAGGTGGTGATACTTCCACCCCCGCTCTGCCACCGTGGCCGGCGGCTCGTGATCGCGCCGCCTCCGCGCCAGCCGGTCGTGCACACCAGTGGTACGTCCCCCGCTCATACGGAATCCCTTCTTCCACTCTTCGAGGAGATAGATTTCCGGCACCCCGAGGCCCCCGAAAAGCCCCGACCACCTGGCGGGCGAGAGCTACTGGACCTGGATGGGCGCGAGCCAGACCGGACCAGGCGTGACCGCACGGCCCGAGAGCACCTCGCGCACCATCGCCTGCATGCGGGCCCCCGCGTCGTCGTTGCGGTCCATCAGCCGTTGCCAGATCGTGCGGGCCTGCGGGTAGAAGGTGAGCTCGACCCGCGCGTCGGGCTTCAGGCCGGCCAGCTCACGGGCCGCGGCCAGCGCTTCGTCGAACCCGCCCAGCGTGTCCAC
>JALHTD010000397.1 GCA_022865555.1 Thermoanaerobaculaceae bacterium
CCCCGTGACCACCGCGGTGTCGCCGAAGATCTGCAGCGGACCCACCAGGGTCCACCCGGCGGCCGCGGCGGCGCGGTCCCCCGCGCTCGCCGCCGGGCGGGCCTGGTCCCGGCAGCGCCGATCAGGGTTGCCCTCGACGGACGGCGCCTGCGGCAGCGTCGCTCCGGGCTTGTTCCAACCGGCGGGCGGAGCGTCGAGCCATCCACCGCCTGCCGCCGAGAGCGTCGCGGCAGCGAGCCAGGAGAGGACGATCACGGCGAGGGCACGCGGCACCTTCATCGCAGACGCTCCCCAGAATCCTCAGAACGATGCCACCAGCGAGAGCGTCGTGGCGGTGTCGGTCTTCAAGTAGCCCGGGGGCGGCTGGTTGGTGAAGCGGTAGAGGTACTCGGCCTTGACGGCGAGGTGGGTCGAGATCGCGGCCTTGAGGGCGGTCTCGGAGGCGATGCGCCAGTTGCTGCCGTCGCTGAAGTCCGCGTAGTAGCGTGCCTTCTCGGAGAAGGCGGAAGTCGGGCTGATCTTCCACTCGTAGGCGAGGCCCAGCGCCGCACCCGTGTAGCTGAAGCTCGGAAGGGAGACCGGCTCCTCGCTCGTCCAGGAGAGGCCGCCATCGAACGACAGATCTTGGACCGGCCCGGTGAGAGCCTTGTAGGTGGCGCCGGCCTCCAGGATCGTGCGCAGGTCGAAGCCCGCGAAGGTGTTCCGCTCACCGCTCCCGCGGGCATAGAGCGCCCAGTGCTCGGAGAGGTTGCGGTTGCCGCGCAAGCTCACGTAGGTGTCCTCGGCGTCGTTGATACCGTTCTTGCTCGACCCGAGGAACTTCACGTTGAGCTCGAGGCCCCACGGGTCGGGAACACGCTTGAGGCCGAACTCGGCGCCGAAGGACCGGGTGTCCGAGTTGCCGGTGGTGGAGAGCAACGACAGTCCCAGCGAACCGCTCCACGGCGACTTGGGGGGCTCCTCGGCACCGAGTACCGGCACCACGAGGAGCAAGGCGAGCAGGGAAACGAGCGCTGATCGCTTCATGACGAGTCCGACCTCCTTCACTTTCGCAGCAGGCGCTCTGCCGCGGCACACCCTCCGGCGCCCGCTGCTCCCACACCACGCTTGGTCCTACCCAAACGGGCCCGCCATCAGCGGCATTCCAGGGGCGCCGACCTCGCAAAGGGTACACCGTCGTGGTACAAGGCGTGGATGATCGAGTCCTTCCACCGTTGCTTTGCGAGCCGCCTCGTCGTCGTGGCAGCCGCCGCGCTCATGTTCTCGGTCGCGCTGCCCGCATGCAAGAGGAAGGCACCCGCCGTTGACCCGGGCTATCTGGTCGATCTCGAGAAGTGGCGGGTCGAGCGGCTCGCCGAGCTCACCTCGGAGAATGGGTGGCTGTCGGTCGTCGGGCTGTCCTGGCTGCGTCCGGGGGAGAACCGGTTCGGCTCCGACGCGGGCAACGAGGTGGTGCTGCCGGGCAAGGGCACGCCGGCCCTCGGCGGGACGATCGAGTTGCGGCAGGACGGCGCGGTGCTGCTTCACCCCGCGCCGGGGGCAGGGGTCACGGTCGGCGGCTCGCCGGCGGCCGAACGGCCGCTCGCCTCCGACCGCACGGGCAAACCCGACGTCGTCGCGGTCGGCTCGGTCCGTTTCTACCTCATCGAGCGGGGCGGGAAGCTCGCGGTGCGGGTGAAGGACCCGCACAGCGCGCGGCGTGTCGGCTTTGGGGGGATCCGGTACTTCTCGGTGGACACCGCATACCGGGTCGAGGGAATACTCGAGCGCTACCCCTCCCCGCGGGAGGTGGCCGTGGCGACGATCCAGGGGCCCGAGCAGAAGATGCTCGCCCCCGGCATCGTTCGCTTCCAGCTTGGCGGCAGGAGCCTCGCCCTCGAGCCTTTCGTCTCCTCGCCGGACGACACCAGCTTCTTCTTCGTCTTCCGCGACGCGACCAGCGGCAGCGAGACCTACGGTGCCGGAAGGTTCCTCGACGCCCCCGCCCCGGAGCCGGACTCGACGAGGGTCGTGCTCGACTTCAACCGGGCGTACAGCCCCCCGTGCGCCTTCACCCCCTACGCGACGTGCCCGCTGCCGCCGAGGCAGAACGAGCTCCCCGTGCGTATCGAGGCGGGCGAAAAGTTCAGCGGCGGGCACTGAGACGCCAGGCACCGCGCCCGAGCTTCCTGCGCTATGCTTCTTAATAGTGGATGGCTTGACCCCTCGCGCGTTGGAAGACGCGGCTCGCGCTTTCGCGAGCGCGTATCCGACCGGCACGCTCGCCGCAGCGTTCGTCGCCGGCTCGGGGATCGCGCTCTCGGCTCCGGGCTGGGAGAAGGCCGCGGAGGCCGCGTACGCCGAGGTCTTTCCGTTCCCTGTCGCTGAGCTCCCTGGACACACGCCTACCGTCACGGTGTGGCGCAAGGGCGGGGCCGGCCTGCTCGTCTTCAACGGGCGCTTCCACCTCTACCAGGGCTACAGCGCACCGCAGGTCGCCGCGATCCCGCGCCTGGCGGGCTTGCTGGGCGCGCCGGTCTACGTCGCCACCAACGCCACTGGCGCCATCGACCCTGCGGTCCCGCCGGGCAGTCTGGTGGTGGTCAGGGACCATCTCAACTTCCAGGGGACGAGCCCGCTTCTCGGCGAATGGGGGCGGTGGCGGGCCCCGATGTTTCTCGACTTGACCGAGGCTTACGACACAAGGTTGCGGGCCATGGCGGTGCGCTGCGCCGAGGCCGCGGGCTTTGCGGTTCGCGAGGGTGTGTACGTCGCCACGCTCGGGCCCAATTACGAGACGCCTGCGGAGGTCGAGGCCTTCCGCCGCATGGGCGGCACGGTGGTGGGCATGTCCACCGTGCAGGAGGTGATCGCTGCCCACCACCTGGGCATGCGGGTGCTGGTGCTCTCGCTCGCAACGAACCTGGCGGCGGGGATCGCCGGGCGCCCGCTCACCCACCAGGAGGTCATCGAGGCCGGACAAGCCGCTCGCGGTCGCCTCGAGGGCCTGCTACAGGGGTTGATCGCCGAGCTCACGAGGGAGGGGGCGTGAAGGTCATCTCCCTCGAGCTGGGGCCGTTCTCCGCGCGCTGCCTGATCATGGCGTGCGAGGCCACCGGCGAGGCGATGGTGGTGGACCCGGGGTTCAGACCGGACGTCGTGATCGGCACAATCCGTCGCGAGCGCCTCCGTCCAACCGCCATCATGCTCACGCACGCCCACTTCGACCATGCCTGCGGCGTGGGCGCGCTCAAGGCCGCGTTCCCGTCGGCCCCCGTCATGCTGCACATGGACGATCTCCCCCTCTACAACGACCTGCCGGGTCAGGGCCAGCTCTTCGGCTTCCCGGCCCCCGAGTTAGTCCCCTGGGACGGGCTGGTGCGCGACGGCCAGACCATCCCGGTCGGGGAGGAGAGCCTGCTGGTGCGCCACTGTCCAGGTCACTCCCCGGGGCACATCGTGCTGATCCGGGAACGCTCGGACGGACCTCTCGCGGCCGTGGGCGACGTCCTGTTCGCCGGCTCGGTCGGGAGAACCGATCTGTTCGGAGGGTCGTTCGTGCAGCTCGAGCGCTCGATCCGGGAGGTGCTCTACCGCCTGCCTGAGGCCACCCGCGTCATCCCCGGCCACGGTCCGGAGACCACGATCGGGGCCGAGAAGGCCGGCAACCCTTTCGTCAGCGCCTCCCTCCCGTAGCGACCACGTGGGGCGAGAACCTGCGGGGCCACCCGTGCGTTTAACGGGGTGGAGGGACAAGCCGTGAGACGCCTAGCCTTCTTCCTCGCAACCCTGCTGATCGCGGCGGTAGCCGCCGGCGAGACCCTGCGCACCCTCGAGCACACCCAGCCGGCCGGGGCGCTCAGCGGCATCATCGTCACCGCGGGAGTCGGCGACGTCGAGATCGTCGGCGACAACGGCACCGAGATTCGTGCCCGGGTCGAGATCAAGACAAAGCATATGGGGTTCTTCGGCTCCAGGCACTCGGATGCCGACATCGTGAGCCTGGCGATCGACCCCTCGGCTTCAGGCGGAAAGCTGACGTTGCGCATCAAGCCCGAGAGCCACGAGGACCGCAGCTTCGTCGAGAAGTGGAGGGTCTACGTCCCGGCCACCTTCACAGCCGAGGTCAAGCTCGGGGTCGGGGACGTCACGGTACTCGACGTCACCGGCGACGTGGAGGCCGAGTTGGGTGTGGGCGACGTGAAGGTCGAGGGGTTGCACGCCTCCTTCGGAAACGTTCGAGCCACCTGCGGCGTGGGTGATGCGTCGCTGCGCACCCCGGCCGGCCGCGAGGAGGGCAAGGGGTTCATCGCCCACAACCTCAGCGCCAAGGGGCCTGGCAAGGCCGAGATCCGCGCCGAGGTCGGGGTCGGCGACGTCACCATCCGCCTCCGGTGAGGCAGCCTGCCTCCACCCCTCAACCAGCCGACAGCTCTCCCCCACCCAACCGCACAGCTGACAGCTGGCAGGCGACAGTTTCACCACCCACGCGAGAAAAACCCCCGGGGAAGGTGGCGGCTAGCTGTCAGCTGTCGGCTCGTCTCTCAGGTCTGCAGGACACCCCAGCGGAACGGTTCGAGGGCTCCCTGGTGGGCGCACGCCGCCAGGCACGCCGCGACCACCTCGCGGGTGTGGCGGGGATCGAGGATCCCGTCCACCCAGAGGCGGGCCGCAGCGTAGCGCGGGTCCGTCGTCGCGTCGTAGCGCGCCTTGATGTCGGCCAGGCGCGTCGCCTTTTCCTCCTCGCTCACCTCGCCCGGGCGGTTCTTGAGCTGGATCGAGAGGAGCGTCTGCGCGGCCTGCTCTCCGCCCATCACCGCGATCGAGGCGGACGGCCAGGCGAAGATGAAGCGCGGGCCGTACGCCTTCCCGCACATGGCGTAGTTGCCGGCCCCGTAGGAGTTGCCGACGAAGATCGTGATCTTCGGCACGGTGGAGTTGGCCACCACGTTGACCATCTTGGCGCCGTCCTTGATGATCCCTTCCTTCTCGGCGCGCGAGCCAACCATGAAGCCGGTGACGTCCTGCAGGAACAGCAGCGGGATCCCTTTTTGGTTGCACAGCTCGACGAAGCGCGTGCCCTTGTCGGCGCCGTCGGAGTAGATCACCCCGCCGATCTGCATCTCCCGCTCCTTGGGGTCGAGTCCGCGGCGGCGGGCGATGACGGCGCGCTGGTTGGCCACGATCCCCACCGCCCACCCCATGATCCGGCCGGTGCCGCACACGAGCGAGCGCCCGGAGGTCGCCTTGTACTCCTCGAGCTCGGAGCCGTCCAGGAGGTGCGCCAGCAGCGCGTAAGTGTCGTAGGGCCTCGTCCGGCCCACCGGGACCGCGCCCAGGATCTCGTCCGGATCCACCGCGGGGTCGGCTGCCTCGATCCGGTCGAACGGCACCATTGGCGGCCACTTGAGCTGGCCGACGCGCGCGCGCACCGAGGCCAGACAGGAGGCGTCGTCGGGAAAGCGGTCGTCCACCACCATCGAGACATCGGTCTGCACCTCGGCGCCGCCCAGCGCCTCGGTCTCGATCTGCTCGCCGATCGCCGCCCTCACCAGGTGCGGTCCGGCCAGGAAGATCGAGCCGGTCCCCTCCACGATCAGCGCCTCGTCGGACATGATCGGCAGGTAGGCGCCGCCCGCGACGCACGGCCCCATGATCGCCGCGATCTGATAGATCCCGGCCGCCGACAGCCGCGCGTTGTTGTAGAACACCCGCCCGAAGTGGTCCTTGTCGGGGAAGATCTCCTCCTGCAGCGGCAGGAAAACGCCGGCCGAGTCCACCAGGTAGACGATCGGGAGCCGGTTCTCCAGTGCGATCTCTTGCGCCCGCAGGATCTTCTTGAGCGTGATGGGAAACCAGGCGCCGGCCTTGACCGTGGCGTCGTTGGCGACCACCATGCAGGTCCGCCCCGAGACGGTGCCAACGCCGGTGACGCAACCGGCCCCGGGCGCGCCCCCCCACTCCTCGTACATCCCCCAGCCGGCCCAGAGCCCGAGCTCGAGGAACGGCGTGCCGCGGTCGAGCAGCGCCGACAGGCGCTCCCGCACCAGCATCTTGCCCTGGGACCTTTGCCTTTCGGTGGCCTTCGCCCCGCCGCCCTCGGCGATGCGCCCTTCCTCGGCTCGCAGTCGGTCCAGGAGGGTCCGCCAGTGGTCGCGGTTGGTCTCGAACCCCGTGTCACGCCGCGCCGTGCCAGCCAGTGAGCGCATCCGATCCCCCTCACCCCTGCGAAGCGTACGCCAAGAGGACCCGGCCGCGAAAGCCGCGTTGGGTGAACCGGCTCCGCGGTGGCCGGGCTCTACCCTCGTCAACCCGGCGCCGAAGCAAGAAAGTGAATGTCCCCACAAGCACTTGACACGTTTCGACGGCGAACCGTATATTCACTGCAGGGGTGCTTGACTGCGGTTCTTTCCTCAGGAAATGGCTGTCGGTTGAGACTCTTACCACTCGGTTCGCCGCGATGATCGTCGGTGTCGGCCACGACGTGTCCGAGGTTGCCCGCATGGAGGACGAACTCCGGAGGGAGGGCGAATCCCTGAAAGACGTGCTCTTCACCCCTGGCGAGGTCGCCTACTGCGAGGGCAAGCGCTACCCGGCCCGCCACTTTGCCGCGCGCTTTGCGGCCAAGGAGGCGGTCTTCAAGGCGCTCGGGACGGACCCGGCGCAGGGCCAGCGCTGGCGCGAGGTCGAGATCTGCAACGAACCGACCGGGCAGCCCCGGGTGCTCCTGCACGGCCTCACGCACGACCTGGCCCGCGGCCGACGCGTCGGCGCCGTCCTCCTTTCGCTCTCGCACACCGGCGAGCTCGCCGCCGCGACCGTAGTGCTGGAGTCCCAAGACCCCCACCGCCCAGCAGGAGAGAGGTGAGAGGATGAGCACCGTCGCGACCCACCCGAGTTACGACGAGCTGTGCGCCAACTTCGACTGGGCGATCGCCGAGCGCGAGCTCGGCGTCACCAGAAGCGGCCGCATCAACATCGGCTGGCATTGCAGCGACCGCATCTGCGAGCTCGGGCTCGCGAGCAAACCCGCCCTCATCTGGGAGAATTTTTCCGGCACCGGCAGGACGTACACCTTCGACGACTTGCGTGCGCTTTCCAACACCATCGCGGTCTACCTGGCCGATCTGGGCCTGCAGCCCGGCGAGAGGATCTGCCTTTTCATGGACCGAGTACCGGACCTGTACATCGGCTTCCTCGGCATCCTCAAGATGGGCGGCATCGCCCAGCCGTTGTTCTCCGCGTTCGGCGGGGACTCGTTGTGGACGCGTCTCGCGGACGCGAGGACCTCGGCAATCCTGACCCAGAGGAAGCACGTGGGGAAGGTGCGCAAGATTCGCGAGAAGCTCCCCGAGCTGCGGCACATCGTGGTGGTGGACGCGGGCGAAGCCCCCCTGCAGGAACGCGAGGTGGCCATGGCCCTCGACGAGCTGCCGCGGGTGGAGAGGCTCGATGTCTACCCCTCGACCTCGGAGACCCCGTCCGTCCTCCACTACACCTCGGGCACTACAGGCCAACCGAAGGGCGCCCAGCACGTTCACTACTCGATCGTTTCCCAGTACCTGACGGCCAAGTGGGTGCTCGACCTGCAACCCGATGACATCTACTGGTGCAACGCCGACCCGGGCTGGGTGACCGGCACTTCCTACGGCATCATCGGCCCCTGGGCGAACGGCACGACCCAGGTGGTGTTGGACTCGGGCTTCTCCACCGAGCGCTGGTACGCATTCATCGACAAGCACCGGGTCACGGTCTGGTACTCGGCGCCCACCGCGATCCGGCTCCTGATGCGCGACGGCACCAAGGTCGCCAGGAAGTACGCCCTCACCTCGCTGCGCCACCTCTGCAGCGTGGGTGAGCCGCTCAACGCGGAAGCCGTGATCTGGTCGCAGGAGGCGTTCGGGCTGCCGTTCCACGACACCTTCTGGCAGACCGAGACCGGCTGCATCGTGGTCACCAACTTCCCCGGCATGCCCATCAAGCCCGGCTCGATGGGCAAGCCGTTCCCCGGGATTACCGCCACTGTGCTCAACCCCAAGACGAACGAGCCCTATGACCGGCCCGGCCCCGTCGGGCTGATCGCCCTGCGCCCCGGCTGGCCTTCAATGATCCGCAGCTACTGGAACAACCCCACCGGGTACGCGAGCAAGTTCAAGAACGGCTGGTATTTGTGCGGGGACCGGGCAAGCATCGACCCGGATGGGTACTTCTGGTTCGTTGGCCGCGACGACGACGTGATCAACACAGGGGGTCACCTGGTGGGCCCGTTCGAGATCGAATCGGCTCTGCTCGAGCACCCCGCGGTGGCCGAGTCGGCGGCGGTGGCGAAACCCGATCCGGTGAACATGGAGGTCGTCAAGGCGTTCGTGACGCTGAAGCCCGGCTTCGAGGGTGGCCCCGACCTCGAGCTCGAGATCATGAACTTCGTCCGCAATAAGCTCTCGCCGCTCGCCATGCCGCAGGAGATCGAGTTCGTCCCCAGCCTCCCCAAGACCCGCAGCGGAAAGATCGTGCGCCGAATCCTGCGGGCCAAGGAGTGGGGCGAGCCGGTCGGCGACACCTCGACGCTGATGGACGAATGATGGAACGACAGCTCACAGCCAGTAGCCGACAGCCGGCGGCGGGGGCGCTGCTGGCCGGCGTCGGTCCGGTGGCGGCGCGTGATGGAGCTCTGGGCCGCGAGCTGTCAGATCGCACAACCGACGGGCGCCGGAAGCACGGCGCCGCTCGGCTTGGAGGATCGAGATGGACGAGCTGAAACAGGTGATTCGGGACTAC
>JALHTD010000398.1 GCA_022865555.1 Thermoanaerobaculaceae bacterium
CCGCACCGATGTCAAGGACGACGCCGAGCGCATGGCCGTGTCCCCGGACGGCACCCAGGTTGCGCTGGTCGTGGGCGGCGACGTCTTCGTCGTTGCCAGGCGCGGCAAGGACCTGGCCTCGGTCGCCTCAGCGCCGACCGTGCGGGTCACGACGACGCCGGCGCGCGAGCGCGACGTGACCTGGAGCCCGGACGGGAAGCAGCTCGTCTACGCCTCGGACCGGTTCGGCCAGCTCGACCTGTTCAGCGCGAAGCCCGCCGACAGGGACGATGGCAAGTTCTTCCGGACGCAAAGGTTCACCGAGACACGCCTGACGAGCTCCCCCGAGGACGAGCACCAGCCCGAGCTCTCCCCCGATGGCAAGTTGCTGGCGTACGTGAAGGGCAAGGGCGGGCTCGTGGTGGCAAAGGCGGACGGCTCCGACCCGAAGGTTCTCTTCGATCACTGGGAGCGCATCACGTTTTCCTGGTCGCCTGACTCCAGGTGGCTCGCGTTCTCCCGCGAGGACCAGGCGTACAACAACGAGATCTGGATCGTGCCCGCCGCCGGAGGCCAGGCCGTCAACGTCTCTCAGCACCCCGGTGAGGACACGCGTCCCGTCTGGTCCCCCGACGGCCGTAGGCTGTACTGGCTCTCCAAGCGGCACGCGAGCCGGGTCGGCCTCTGGGCCGTGTATCTGACCAGGGCCGACGACGAGCGAACCCCGGAGGAGTGGCTGGAGCTCTTCGAGGACGAGGGAGCGAAGAAACCCGCGGCCAAGGAGGCCGATGCTGAAAAGTCGGAAGAGGCCGGCAAGGTTGACAAGCGTGACAAGTCCGACAAGCCCAAGGAGAAGCCGGCCCCGAAACCGGTCGCGATCGACTTCGAGGCCATCTACGAGCGGGCTCGCGCGGTGACCGACCTCCCGGGTGACATCGGCGAGTTTGCCGTCGCCCCCGACGGCAAGACGGTCGCGTTCGTGGTCCCGCTGGAAGGGGAGCGTGACCTCTACAAGATCCGGTGGGACGGCAAGGAGCTCTCGCGCCTGACCACGGGGGGAGCCGATCCCAGCCAGCTTTCCTTCTCGCAGGACGGGAAGACCGTTTTCTACAGGACCGGCAAGGGTACGGTGGGGAGCGTGAGCCTGGAGGGGAAGGCGGGCGACCCGGCGCCGTTCGCGGCGCGCGTGGAGGTTGACCGCGCTGCGTTGCGAGCTCAGGTGTTCGACGAGGCCTGGCGCGAGCTGGACCAGTGGTTCGCCGACCCGAACTTCCACGGCCAGGACTGGAAGGCGCTCCACGACCGCTACCGTCCGCTCGCCCTCTCGGCGGCGGCCCGACCTGATTTCGAGGACGCGATCAACCTGATGCTCGGGGAGCTCAACGCCTCCCACATGGGGTTCCGGCCCCCGCGGCGCGAAAGGCAGGGGAGGACCGGGGAGCTCGGGATCGAGGTCGAGCCCGCAGCCGACGGCAGGGGTGTCGTGATCACAGAGGTACTACCAGACACGCCGGCTTCCAGGGTGGACGCGCACCTCACGGTGGGCGAGCGGATTCTGTCGGTGAACGGCAAGGAGATCGGGCCGCGGGACAACTTCTTCGCGGAGCTGACTGACATGCAAGGGAGGAGGGTGGTGCTGCGGGTGGAAGGGAAGAGCGGCGAGCGAGACGTCGTGGTAACCGCGATCAACCTCGAGCAGGGGCGCGAGGCTCGCTACCAGAGGTGGGTCAAGCAGCGGCGGGCCATCGTCGAAAAGCTTTCGGAAGGCAAGCTCGGGTACATCCACATCCAGGGGATGGACCAGCCTTCCCTCGAGGACTTCGAGCGCGACCTCTACGCGGCGGCGCACGGCAAGCAGGGTCTGCTCATCGACGTCCGCAACAACGGCGGCGGGTGGACTACGGATTATTTGATGGCGATCCTCTCCGTGAAGCGCCACGCCTGGACGCTGCCGCGCGACGGCGACCCGAAGATCAAGGCCTACCCGACCGCCGAGCGGCTGCCGTTGCCGGCGTGGACGCGCCCGGCCGCAGTCCTCTGCGACGAGGCGAGCTACTCGAACGCGGAGATCTTCTCGTGGGCGTTCAAGACGACCAGACGCGGTCCCCTTGTGGGCATGCCGACGTTCGGGGCCGTGATGTCCACGGGGGCCGCCCGCCTGGCCGACGGCTCGACCGTGCGGCTTCCTTCGCGGGCGTGGTTCGTCGCCGGCTCCGGCATCGACGAGGAGAACAACGGCTGCGTGCCGGACTTCGTCGTCGAGCAGCCGCCGGGGCTGGATCTCAGCCCCGACTCGGATGCCCAGCTCGCGAAAGCAGTGGAGGTGCTGCTGGCCCAGCTCCCGAACGACCCGTCCGAGCTGCCCTGGTAGCCGACTCATCCGTCGCGGCTCCGGCCTCGCGTCGGGGGCCGCAAGAAAGCCGGCGCAGGGTGGTGCTACCTTAGCGAGGCGCAGCGCCGGCCTGTTTCTCCGGACGAGGCGTGTCAACGGGGAGGAAAAGTTTAGTGGCCAGAAGAAGCGCCGCGATTGCACTGGTGGTGGTGGTCTTGGCGGCGGCGACGTTCCTGCTGCTGGCTGGCAACCAGCTGAGGCGTGACACGAGCGCGCTTGTCACGGTGGACCGCCCCCCGTCAAGGGACCAGCTTGCTCTCGGAGTGGTCCTGCTGGCCCTTGCGGCGGGCACCGACGCCCACCTCGTCGCCGTGGGACGGCAGCAGCTGCCGGCATGGATCGACGGCTGCAAGCGATGGGGTTCCGGCAAAACCGCAA
>JALHTD010000399.1 GCA_022865555.1 Thermoanaerobaculaceae bacterium
CAGCCCCGAGAACGAGGTCACCTCCACGCCAGCCATGCCCCGGAGCGTGGCGCGGATGAGCTCCACGCGGTTCTCCGCGGACAGGAGCGGGGTCTTGTCGGTGTTCTCGAGCACCGCCACTACGACTCGGGGGCAGATAGTCAGCGCGCGCCGCACGATGTCCAGGTGCCCGAGGTGGAACGGGTCGAAGCTGCCGGGGTAGACCGCGGTGATCGCTTGCTCGCTCACGGCTTCTCCTCCACCGCCACGGTGGCGCGGTTGTGGTGGTCGTCCATCGCGCGCACCGCGAGCACGTGCTGCCCAGCCTGAACCTGAACGCGGAACGTCTCGTGCCGTCTGTCGAGGAGGCCGTCCTCAGGGGCAAGGGGGTGCCAGGCGTCGGCGTCCCGGTTCCACTCGACGCGCACGATGGGTGACAGCGCATCGTCGGCGGTCACGACCCAGAAGGCGCCCTCGCGGACCACGGTGACCTTCGGCGGGGTGTTGTCAACGACCACCCAGCTCGAAAGTGCCTTTGTGGTGGCCGGCGCCTCCGGGTTTGCAGGTGCGTCGGTCGCCGTCAGGCGGAAGCGGTAGAGTCCGTCAGCGAGTGCCTGGGTGTCGATGGCCAGCACGACCGTCTCGAGGCCGTCCCGAACTTTCCACCAGCGCTCGTTGCCAGGCCCCTGGACCTCCAGCGTGAACCGCAGGGCGTCCCCGTTGGGGTCGTCCGCTTTCCACGAGAGGCTCTGGTAGCCGACCCGGTAGTACTTCTTGCCCAGGCGCTCCTGACCCTCCTTGGCATCGTCGTCGAGGGTCGTGAAGATGCCCGAGAACTCCGGGTGTTGCACCTCGACGATGCGATCGGAGGGGGGCGGACCCTTGAGGAATATCTCGCCCGGATCGTGGACGGTGAGCTCCTCGACCTCCGGGGGAAGGTTGATCTGGCGGTAGGCCACGACAACCCGGCCCACCCGCACGGCGGGTCCGGACGGTGGAGGCTGCAGCTCCACCTGCCACTGCAGGTACCGGGCCGGCGGGGCGCTCACCTTGCCCCCCGGGCAGGGCAGCGGAGCGGACCACGCGCTCCAGGTGTCGTCGGGCGGGGCCACCGCGCCGGAGCGGAAACGCAGCGTGCACCCACCCGCCGCCGGGAGCTCCCCGCGCAGCTCGGCCTCGCCCCACTGCGCCGGCTGGCCGGCGTCCAGCGGCGGCGACGCGAAGGTGCCGTGGGGTGGCCCGCTGCGGCGCAGCAGCCTGACCGGCCCCTGGGTGAGCACCCACTGTCCGCCCGCCGCCACGCGCACCACCTGGGTGGCGTCCACGCTGTCGAGCTGCGCTGCCGAGCCTTCCACGAGCTGCCAAAGCTCGCCCTCGACCCCGGTGCCGATCACGAGGCCGCCGTCGCCCCACGCCAGCGTCCCGGCGATCTGCTTGGCAAAACGGTGCACTGAGACCGCGGCGCCGGGCGGCAGGATGCGCACGATCTCCGACGTCGCGGGCCCCTTCTGCGTCTGCGGGGTTGCGGACGTGCTCTCGCTGACCGTCACCGAGGCGGTTGCCTCCGCCTCCTCCTTGGCCGGGGGCTTGCCCATCGTCGGGTCGCCGGTGAGGCCTGCGGCGTACACCACGCCCTCGGGCGCCACGGCCAGCGCGACGATCTCGGTGAAACCGGAGTCGTACACGACGCCGGGCGTTCCCTGGCCGGTCCACCGCATCACGAAGCCTTTCCCCGAGGTTCCGATGAGGAGCGCATCCCCGCTCACGGCGAGGCAGCGCGCGTGGCGGTCCGGCACCGGCGAGGCCACCTCGAGCCCCTTACCGGTCAGGCGCATCAGACGCCCTGGGTTGCCGGCGGCGGCGATCAGGCCGCCTTTGAACCACGCCACGTCCCAGAGGTTGCCTTCGGAAAGCCTCGCCACCTCCTCCGGCCTGCCCTTCGCACCGGGCACCCTCAGCAGCAGCGCGGGCGCCGCGGTGGTCGCCCAGAGGTTGCCGTCCGGGTCGACGAGCAGCGCGGTGATCTGGTCGGCACCGACCTCGCCAACGAGCTCCTTCCTGCCCTCCCGGACCCGCCACACGCGCGCGGGGTGACCAGTCCCGACGTACGCCGTGCCGTCCGGGGTGAGCGCGAGGGCAAGGCCGAGCGGCTCGTCGAAGGTGGCCACGGCTGCTAGCGGAGGCAGCGGTCTGAGGGTTCCGTCCGGGAAGATCGCCACCCCCTTTCCGGTGGCCTCTTCCAGGGCGCGCGGCGTGTCGAGCACGAAGTAGCGGGTCTGGGCTGCCTCACCCGCGGCGAGCGGGAGCAGGGAGAGGATGACGACGACGAGGCGTCTCATGGCACCTCCGGGCGTTCGCGTACCGTTAGCGAGACACGCACCGAACCCTCGAGGGGGAGCACGCCGGGCAGGCGCTCGGCCGCGACCACGTTGGTGGCGATCCGGCTCAGGGCACGTGCCCCGAGCCCGCTGGTCAGAGTGACCAACCACGACGGAGGCAGCCCCGGTTCGGAGGCCCCCGGCAGTGCCACGCCGCGCTCGCGGGCCTCCAGAGCCACCACGAGCGTCGTGCTGCTCTCGAGCCGGCCCACCTGGGTGAGCTGGTCGGCGAAGTCGGCGGGCGAGACCGCCTCGGCGCGGAGGCGGTACTCGCTCCACGAGGCGCCGTCGGCGACCACCAGGTCGAGGGGACCCGGCAGTGCGCTCTGTGGCACCCTGATCACGACCCGCTTCTCTTCGGGGGTGGCCCGGTACGGTTGCAGGCGGACGGTGACCGGGAGCTCCTCGCCGGGGCTGACCGTGGTACGCGTCGGCACGACCTCGGCAATCGTCGCGCCCCGGGGTTCCTCCTCGTGATCGAGGGTGACCTCGACCGCGCTCACCCGCGGGTGGGGGAACGGCGAGTTGGCCAGGAGGCTCACCACGCCGCCGGCGAACGACGAGAGGCGCGCAGGGGCATCGACCCCTCTGGCCGCCTGCCGCACGGTCACCTCCCTGCCATCGGAGAGGTGCGCCGTGAGCGCAAGGCGCACGGAAGCCTCGCCCACCGCGGCGGCGCGAGCGGTCAGCGAGGCGCTGGCCAGGTATGTGACCAGCAGGGGCTGAAGGATCGGCATCTCCGCGACCCGGAAGTGCCAGGTTTCGACGCCGACGGCGTCGCGCACGGTTACCGTGACGGGTGTGCCGGAAGCCTGTTCCCCGACCACCGCCAGGACGCCGGCGGGTCGGTCCGCCACCAGCGTGCCGAAGCTCGTGCCCACCGCAAAGACCTTGAAGGGGTTTTGATAGGAGTCCTGGATCGCAAGCACGCGGGCGCGTGCGGCGGGCATCCGGACGTTGCCGAGGGCCCAGATCGGATGGCCGAAGGCCCAGACGCGATCGCCCTCCCGAACCGTCACGGTGCCGCCCACGGCAACCGTGGCGTCGCCCCACACCAGCAGGACCGCCATCATGTCACCGGCCTCGGGCGGCCCCTCGGGCGCCTCGCCCGTGCCGGCCGGGACCGCCTGCAGCCCCATGGCGCCGAGCAGCTCTGCCGGAAAGCCTCCGGCAAGCGGGAGGCCGCCCACCGCGACCAACTGCGGACCTTGTCCGTCGCGGGGAGGCAGCGACGGCAGCACCGAAAGCGGCTGCACCTTCCCGGCAGCCAGCGCGGCGAGCTGCGTGAGGGCGGGCGCGGGTGCATCCGGGACGGGACCGCCGGGCGCGATTCTCTGCATCGCGGAGAAGGGGGTGACCCCGGCGAGAGGCTCCCTCGCGAAGGCCCAGCCGAAGGCAACGGCCCCCAGCAGCTTCCCGTCGACGTAGACGGGCGAGCCACTCATCCCGGCAACCACTCCCGAGCCGGACATGCGCTCGTCGGTGAGGCGGACGAGAACGGCGCTGCGGTCGGGTCCCATGGCGTCCAGCATCCCGAGGACCTCCACCGGGATCTCGCGCCGCTGCCCGCCGGTCCACTCGGTGACGCACACGCCCTTCTGTCCCGGCCGAACCGCGGCGGGGTCGAGCCAGGCCAGTGCGGCTGTCAGCGTGAGTGGCAGCAGGAGAGGGGCCATGGCGGCGCTAGGCGCTCAGCCTGAGCGGTTGCGCCATGTGCCGACCGGTGAGCGGCAGCAGCTGCGGGAGCTGCTGGATGAGCTCCGAGAGCTCGCCCGGCAGGATCGCCTGCGAGGCGTCGGAGAGCGCCTGCGAGGGCTCGTGGTGCACCTCGATCATGAGCCCGTCGGCACCCACCGCCACCGCTGCCCGCGCCAGCGGCACGACCTTGTGCCGCTTCCCCGTCCCATGTGAAGGATCCACGATGATGGGGAGGTGGGAGAGGCGCTGGACGGCCACCACCGCCGCCAGGTCCAGTGTGTTGCGGGTGTGGTCGGCAAAGGTTCGGATTCCCCGTTCGCACAGCACGACCTGGTAGTTGCCCTCGGCAAGCACGTACTCGGCCGCCATCAGCAGCTCATCGACGGTGGCGCCCATGCCGCGCTTGAGCAGGACCGGCTTGCGCAAGCGCCCGACCGTACGAAGCAGCGAGTAGTTCTGCATGTTCCTGGCGCCGATCTGGATCATGTCGCAGTACTCGGCGACGAGGTCGAGCGAGCCCTCGTCGAGGGCCTCGGAGACAATTGGCATCTGCACCTCGTGCCCCACGTCCCGCAGGATCGCGAGCCCTGGCTCACCCAGCCCCTGGAATGTGTAGGGGGACGTGCGTGGCTTGAACGCGCCGCCGCGCAGGATCTGCGCCCCCGAAGCGCGCACGTGGCGGGCGATCGTGAGGGTCTGTTCCGGCGTCTCCACCGAGCATGGGCCGGCAAACACCGCGAAGTTGTCTCCACCCACCGGCACCCCGCCCACCATGACGATGCTGCTCTCCGGTTTTGCCTCGCGGCTGACCAGCTTGTAGGGGTGCGAAACCGGTATGACCTCCAGCACACCGGGCAGGTTTTCGAACAGTGCGGGCTCCACTGCGCCCTGGTTGCCGGTGATCCCGATGGCGACCCGCTGGGCCCCGGGGATCGGATGGGCCTTGAGCCCCAGAGCGGAGACCCGCTCGATGACCCGCTCGACCTGCTGCGGGGTTGCGCCCACCGTCATCACGATCAGCATCGGTGCTCCCCCAGGGAGGCTATACTAGCGTAGGTAAGGAGGTTGTCAACGTGAAGCGGGCTGCGTTTCTCGGCGTTCTGTTTTTCCTCCTGGCGCAACAGGCGCTGGCCGTCTACGTGGTCGTCCTGCGCAACGGGGCCCGAATGGTGGCGAAGGAGAAGTACCAGGTCAAGGGGCCAAACGCCGTCTTCGTGACGAAGATCGGCACCCTCATCATGATCCCGCTGTCGCAGATCGACGTTCAGGCCACGGAGAAGACCAACGCGCTGAACCTGGGTGACGCCGAGGCTCTCGACTGGATGGACATCCAGCGCGTTTTTCCGACGCCCACGCCGACGCGGCCGATGTCCGCCCTCGGCCGCATCCGCGCCGGAATCGCCACCAAGGAGGGCGATGCGGCGAAGCCCACCCCTACCCCCGGCGTCGGGTACCGCGAGGCTCGCTACCGCGACCCGCAGGTGGACCAGGCGTTCCAGCAGGGGCTGGAGAGCTACCACCTCTACCTGTACCGGACCAGTGAGGGTACCCTGCCCAGCTACCTGTTCATCGAGATCCAGGTGAACGGGCAGCCCGAGACGTTGAAGGCGCTGCAGGCGGTGAGCTCGACCTACCAGCTCTTGGCCGAGAAGGCCCCCAACCGGTTGCCGGAGCGCGTCGAGATCCAGATGCTCAACGAAGCGGGGAAGGAGGCCGGCCTGTTCCGGATGTCCGCCGCCGACGCCGCCGAACTGGTGAGCGGGAAGACCACCCCCGACAGGTTCTTCGTCGATCACGTCATTTTCTGAAGCGCCCTGGCCGTGCTGACCTCGATGCGTCCGCCGACCGTCCAGGCCGCCCCTTTTCGCATGACGCGCAACACGTTTGTCTCGTTGCTCTCGCTTGCCCTGGCAGCGGCATGCCAGGCGCCGCTTCCGACCCCCGAGATGAAGTACCGCCAGGAGCGGGAGCAGGCGGTGCGGGGGGAGGTCCCGCCCGAGGCGGCTGCGCACTTCCAGGGGCTGCGCTTCTACCCGTTCGATCCGGACTGCCGCTTCCGCGCCATGCTCGAGCCGGTCAACCCGCCCGAGCCGCTCAGGATCGCCGCCAGCAACGGCGAGCAGCGCCCCGCCCACCGTGTGGGCCGCGTGCGACTGCGCTTCCCCGGCGGCAAGGCCGTGCTCTCCGTGTTCCAGCTCGACGATGTCCGTGAGCGTTACCCCGACGAGCTCTTCCTGCCGTTCCGGGACGCCGGTGCGGGCACCGAGACCTACGGAGCCGGCCGCTACCTGGACATCGAGCGCCTGCCGGGCGGCGTGGTGGGCCTCGACTTCAACCGCGCCTACAACCCGGACTGCGCCTACGGGATCGCCGGTCGCTGCCCGATCACCCCGCCGGAGAACACCGTGCCGCTCGCGATCAAGGCCGGGGAGATGATGCCGCCGGGACACGGCTAGCCGCAGCCGATGCTGGCAGCGCTCCTGCTCCTCGCCGCGCCGGCTCTCCCCCCAGTCATCCCCGATCCGAGGTCCGGCCCCTCGAGCTGGGTTCTGGTGCCGGCCGACGCGCCGGCGCCCGAGGTCAAGGCCGCCGGGTACCTTCTGGAGCTTCCGCAGCTGCCCGCCCAGCCCGACCAGCGCTGGCTGGAGACCGCGGTGTCCCTGTCCTCGAGGGGGGTGCCTCTGGTCGCCCTGGGCAGCGCCCTGCCGCCTGAAATCGTGCTGCCGTACCTCGACGGCTTTTGCAGCGAGCCCGCTCCGGAGCCGCACGCGGTCCCTGGACTGCTGGCGCGGTTGCTGGGTGTCGCGCTTGTCGTGAAGGCCTCGGACCCGGGCCAGGCAGTTGCTGCGCTCGCCACCGGTGCGAGCGCGGTTCTGACGGGGGAAGAACCGGCCTGGGCGCACGAGGTCGCCGGCCTCTTGCCGGAGCCGCAGGCTGCGCGCGCCGCCGGGGTGGAGCTTCCTACCGCCCTGCGCAGCGCCGACCTCGCCACCGTCGTGGGGCTGCCTCGCGGGTTTGCCGGCGGGGACGTCACGCTGCCCGGCGCCTGGTACGGCCAGGCCGTGCTGCTGGCCGGCGGCTCCCTGCCGCTCCCGCTGCACCGGGCCGGTGACGCGGCGGTCGTCGCCGTGCCGGCGCTTCCCGCCGGAGGGGTGCTGGTCGCGCTGCGGCCCGCGGGGGAGGGTGCCTTCGAGAAGGTAGAGGTGAGCGGCGAGCGGCTGCCGTCCGCGGCGGAGGTGCTGGCTCGCCACCAGCGTGCGGCCGCGCGCCAGGAGAGGCTGGTCCCCCGGTGGCGGGCCGAGCAGCGGCTGCTGGTGCGGGTGTGGGTTGAGCAGCTCGCCCGCAGCTTCGAGGTGGTGCTCGCGGGGCCGGCGTTCTGGGAGCGCGGGGTGGGGACGGACTGGGAGCTGGCGTGGGCGTGGGTGGACGGGGTGGCGTGGAACCCGGACGCGCTGCCCGACCTCCCCTTCCTGGAGCCCAAGCGGCCGCCGGCGCCGCCGCTCGCACTGCGCCTCGAGTCCTCCTACCGCTACGAGCTGCGCGGGGTCGAGGAGCGCCAGGGACGACGGTGCTTCGCGCTCACATTCTCTAGCGGGCGTTCCGGGGGCACGGCGCGGAGCGGCACCGCCTTCATCGACGCAGCCAGCTTCGGCCTGGTAGAGCTGTCGGAGGCCGCGGAGGGTCTTCCAGGCGAGGTCCACGCCACCCGGTCGGTCAACACGTACAGCCCGCAGGAGCTCTCTGGCGAGTTGCTCTGGCTGCCCTCCCGCGTCACCGCGGACGACTTCCTCTCAGCGTTCGGCAGCACGGCGACCGTGCATCGGGAGCTCGTGCTGACCGAGTTCGTCCTCAATGCGGCCGACTTCGCCGCGAAGCGAAGCACTGCCTACGCGAGCAAGCACCGCATGCTGCGCGACTCCCCAGGCGGGATGGCCGCACTGGTGCCGGACGGTCGCGGTGGCCGTGTCGTGGGGTCTCTCCCCAGGGAGTCGCAGCGCTTCCTGATCGGTGGGGTGGTCTTCGATCCGGGGCTGTCCTTCCCGGTGCCCTTCGGTGGGCTGCAGATCCAGGACTTCAATTTTCGCCACCGCGAGGAACAGCTGCGCCTGCTCATTGCCGGCGTCGTCAACGACGGGGCGTGGTCCTCACGACGCGGCAGCGTCGAGCTCTCGGCGCGTGCGTTCGTGCAGCTCGTGCCGTTCGCCAGCAACGTTTATGTGCAGGGGCACGAGGTGAGGGGCGAGGAGGTCAAGGTGCAGCGCCAGAGCGTTGGCGCCGGGGTTGCCACGAACGTCGGATTCGCGCGCCTCTTGCTCGAGCTGGGGGTGAACCGCTTGGACTTCGGCCGCACCGACACCACCTCGCCTGCCTTCGTGCTGCCTACCGACACCTTCGAGGAGGTGGCGAAGCTGGAGTGCAGCGCGGCCGTCGGTTCCGCGAGCCTGATCGTCTCGGGTCAGGCGGGTTGGCGGAACGACTGGGAGCGGTGGGGACTCCTCGGGCTCCAGAAGCCGGAAAGCTCGTGGAAGCTGGGCCGGCTGGCGGTGGTGTGGGAGCGATCCCTGTTTCCGCTCGCATGGCTGCACCTGGACGGCGAGCTGTGGGCAGGGTCGAACCTCGACCGCTTCTCCGCTCCTTCACCCGCGCGCTTCGGCGGCGTGCGCATTGTCGGCATCGCCTCCAACCAGGTGGTGCCGGACCGCCTGGCCGTGACGCGAGCCTCCCTGGCGCTCCCGTTGTCGGCGAGGGTGCGCGGCCAGGTGGAGCTGGGCCTCGGCTGGGCCCGCGACCCACGCTCGGGGTATTCGGCGCGGCCACTCTCGGGCGTGGGGCTCGGCCTCAACGTGTCGGGACCGTGGGGTACGCTGCTGCAGGGCAGCATAGGCTTCCCGCTCGCAACGCCCGGTCCGCACACGCCCACCTTCGAGCTGTTTCTCCTTCGTCCGCTCGTACAGAAGCAATAGCCTCGAGTGTGCTGGCGCACGGCTTTTCTTTGCCCCGCCGGTCCTCGAGGCGCCATTCCTCCCTGCAAGCTGCGGCGGGCTTGGCCAATTGCACTTGAACGGGCGGGGGGTATTCAATGCGCACCGCGTGTGGCGCCGCCATTGCTCCAAAGGCAGCGGATGGTCCGAGACTGGCGGCGCAGCTAGATCGTGACGAGGATGATGCCGGCGAGGGCGACGAGGGAGGCAAGTAACTTGCGGCGGGTGAGCGGCTCCTTCAGGAAGATCGCGGCCAGGATCAGGATGTAGATCGTGCTTGACTGGTTCAGGATCGCGGCAACGCCGACCTTGGTGTACTTCAACCCCCCGATCCAGCACATCAGGCCCAGGTACGATCCCAGCACCGCACCCGGGAGCGAGTGAAGCCAGACGGATGAGGGCCGCAACGCGCCCAGGATCTGGGCACGGCGCCGCGAAAGCAGCGCCACCGGTAGCATCACCGCGAGGCACCCCACCTGGCGCACCGTGGCGGCCCAGAGCAACGTAGAACGGTCGAGCACCGGCTTGGCGATCACGATCCCGACCGCAAGTGCGACCATGGCGAGCACGCCCCAGACAACGCCCACGGCGACCTGGCGGGGAGCCACGCCGTAGGGCGGCTCGTGGCGGGCGGCCGCGAAGACCCCGCCGAGCACCAGCGCCAAGCCGACGAGCTGCAGGGTGGAGAGCCGCTCGTTCAGCGCCAGGAACGCCAGCAGAACGGTGAGCGGCGAGTAGAGGCAGTCGATGATCGCGGAGATGCCGGCCCCGATGCGGTTGAGGCTTGCATGGAACAGAGTGTCCGAGATCGCAACGCCGATCGCCCCGCTGGCCACGAGCAGGAGAATGTCCGATAGCGAGGCGGAGGTGACGCTCGCCTGGCCGGCGAGGAAGGCGGTGGGGAGGAGCAGCACGCTCGAAACCGTCACGCGGAAGAGGTTGAGCGCGAACGGCGGTACGCTCTCCCCCGATCTTTTCAGGAGGATCACCGCCGCTGCCCAGATGAGCGCGGTCAGGAGGGCGAGGAGCTCACCCATGGGTTGCCCGATCCATCAACGGTCCGCAAGAGTACCCGATCCGCCGCACACCCTCGCCTTCGCGAGATGGCGCTTCGCAGCGGATGGTCGGAGACTGGCGGCCTAGGGAGCGGCAGCGGGGGTGCCCTCGTACATCCAGGCGTGCCTCGCTCCGAACCCGGAGGCGTCGAGGCGGCGGCGCAACGCGCGAGCGAGCTCGGGATCACGGACCTCGCGGAAGACGGCCGGGTTGAGCTGCACGGCGCGCACCAGGTGGGCCATCCCGGCCTCCCGGTCGCCCGCTATCATCAGAGCGATCCCGACGTCGAACTGCACCTCGGGCCTCTCGGCGAGCGCGAGGGCGCGACCGAAGCTCTCGACGGCGAGCGTGCTGTCCCCGGCGTCCAGGGCCAGGTTCCCGAGGATGACCGCCGCCTCCCACGAGTAGGGAAGCAGGCGCGACCTCGGGACGAGATTGGCGAGCGCCGCGCGGGCCACCTGTGCCCGCCTTTCTGGCCTCACGTTCCCCTCACGCAACGCGGCTGACAGGACCTTGCCCTGCTGGAAGAGCGTGATCGCGCGGTAGTGCTGCCACGAGACCACCAGAGCGGCTCCGGCGACGACCCCGATGCCGAGCAGGCGCCCCCGGGCGACCCAGCCGACCGCCTCGGGCGGTGCCGCCAGGGGGGGCAGTGCGAGGGCAGCGAGCAGGACCCACTGCGCGGCCACCTCCGCGAGGTGCACGGGGAACTGGGTCAACACGAGCACCAGCGCGCCCGCGGCCAGCGGCCAACCTGCCACCACGGTTGCGTGCCCGGGTGGCCGTCGCCTCGCGGCCCAGGCGACTCCGGCGCCCGCGAGCAGCAGACCGATGAGGCCGGTCTCGGCTGCATGCTGCAAGAGGTCGTTGTGCGCCTCACCGAAACCGGTCACGAGTCCGAGAACGCGGCCGCGGTCGGCGAGCGCGTCCGGGCTCTGGAAGCGGAACGAGTTCGCCTCGAACAGGCCGAAACCGACGCCGGTCGCTGGCCGTGTGCCCACCATCGCGGCCGCCGCGGCGTAGACGGCGGAACGACCGCTGCCCAGCCACAGGAGCCCTCCCCTCTTGGCCTCGTCGACCGCGTTGCGCGCGCGCTGGGCAAGAGGGGTGACGGCGAACACCACCAGGACAACCGCCAGCGCCGCGGCAAGCAGCAGTCGCCTGCGCGTGGCCGGCACGCGCCTCCATGCCAGGACGATCGCCCCGGCCACCAGTGCCAGCACGGCGGTGAGGGTCTGCGTGCCGAGGATGACTCCGGCCATGAGGACCGCCGCGGCGGCGCTCGGCAGGTGCAGGCGTCGAGCCGAGAGCGCCCGGTCCGCCGCCAGGAGCGCCGGCAGGACCAGGAAGACCGCGACCTCACCTGGGTTGCCGAGCGTGCCGATCCAGGCGTAGCGCCCGCCCTCCTGCGCAAGCAGCGCGAAGCTGGCCGGCTGCCATGACGGTCGCAGGAACAGCAGCACGGCCGATGCCTCGATGACCCCTCCCCAGACCAGCAGGCCGGCGAGCGTGCGCCGGCGCTCATCGGAGAGTTGGCGCACCGCGCCCCAACCCAGCGCCGCGAGGGCGAGTGGCAGGAGGCTGGAGAGCGATCGCACCGGCTGCGGGGAAGCCAGGGCGCTCACCACCCCGCCGGCGAGCACCCCGCCCCACGCGAGCCACCAGGGGTCGCGCCACGCGGCGCCACCCAGGTTGCTCACCACGAACACCGACGCCAGGATGGCCCAGGCAGCGAGCGCGAGCTCTCTCTTGGGGCCGCGGAACATCTCCAGCGCGGCGCTATCCCACACCAGGGGCACTGCGAGGGCCAGCACCGCAGCGGCAACGAGGACGAGCGCCGCGAGGAAAGCCCCAGTCGGGGCCTGCGTCGTCCGCGCCATGGGGCTGCGGGGCACGGCTACTCCTCGAGGCGGACCGAGACGATGCGCGAGACCCCCGGCTCCTCCATCGTCACGCCGTAAAGCACATCCGCGTGCGCCATCGTGCGCCGGTTGTGGGTGATGAGGAGGAACTGCGTCTCCTCGCTCATCTCGCGCAGCAGGGCGGCGAAGCGCTCCACGTTTGCGTCGTCGAGCGGCGCATCCACCTCGTCAAGCAGGCAGAACGGCGCGGGCCGGATCCGGAAGAGGGCGAGCAGCAGCGCGATCGCGGCGAGCGCCTTCTCGCCGCCGGAGAGCAGCAGCACCGACTGGGTGTGCTTGCCCGGCGGGCGCACGCGGATCTCGATCCCGCTCTCGAGCGGCGCGTCGGGGTCGGAGAGCTCGGCCCTCGCCTCGCCGCCGCCGAACAGGCGCTGGAAGACGTCGTCGAACGCGATGTTGACCTCAGAGAGCGTTGCCAGAAAGCGTTCCGCGCAGGTGGCGTCGAGCTCCTTCACGGTCTCGTTGAGGGACTCCAGCGAGCGCTCCAGGTCCCGGCGCTGCTCCCTGAGGAAGG
>JALHTD010000400.1 GCA_022865555.1 Thermoanaerobaculaceae bacterium
CTCCGGGTGCTGATCGGGCAGCACCACAGCCGAGTGGGAGTAGGGGACGTACGGGTTCACCAGCAGGCCCGCGGCGTGGTTCGCAACCGAGGCGGCCAGGGTGACCGCCCCCGCCGCCCAAACCAGGCGTCGCCAACGCGGGGCGAGGGTTCGAGCGGCGCGCAGGCCCAGCGCCAGCAGCAGGCCCCAGAAGACAAGAGCGTCCGAGGTGTAGCGCGGGCCGTAGGTCCATCCCCCGGCCCACTCTTTCCAGGCCGCGGTCCCGGCGAAGTTGAGCACGATGATGACCAGGGCCGGCCCGACGAGCGGGCGAAACGCCTCATCCCCAAGGCCCGATCCCGGTTGCTCCGCCAGCGTGGGGCGGCCGGCGCGGAGTGCGAGCGGCAGCAGCGCCACCGCGAGCGCGAACACCGGGGAGAAGACGAAGAACCCCCTCCCCGGGGAGAACAGGGCGCCGGAGAGCGAGGCAACGGGCGTGAGGGCGAAGACCTGCCCCTGTGCGGTGCCGAACCGGGCGACGCCGATGATGGTCTGCCCGAACCTGAAAGGGCTCCCGAACTCCCACCAGTTGTAGGCGCCGAGCGCCAGAAGCCAAGGCGCCAGCGCGGCAAAGAAAGCGGCCGAGCGCCGCCCTCCGTACCTGACGGCGGCCCACGCCAGCGGGATGGCGAACAGGATGCCTGAAGGACGGGCGGCCATCCCCCAGCCCACCGCGAAACCGGCAGCGGCGAGCTTCCAGACGTCGCGCCGGGGGACGGTACCGGCCAGAAGCCACACCGCCACCGCGCACAGGAGGATCAGCAGCGAGTGCTGCCAGACCTCCCTGGAGAGGATCGAGAACAGCGAGGAGCCAAAGGCGAAGGCGGCCGTGGAGAACCACGCCACCCAGGGGTCGCGGAGCTTTCGCATCGTGGCCAGGAAAAACGCCACGGCGAGCGCGCCCCAAGTCGCGGCGAAGAGCTGGTTGAAGCGATCCGACAGCACGACCTCGGGCGGCAGCCCGAAAGCGTGCGCGACCGCATAGGCCGGCACGAGCGCAAGCGCCACGCCAAACCCGGTGCCGGCGACGAGCCTGCCGTCCGGGGTCTCGAGGACCGTGCAGCGGTGCTGGAGGATCGGCGACGCGAGGTAGGGCCGCAGGGTGTCGAGGTCCCCACGGTGGCCGGTGGCGAGAGAGTAGGCCGTGAGCTCGGAGCCGTAGTTGTCGTCGGAGGCCCGCTCGCACGGAACCGCCAGGTAGACTGCCAGGACCGCCGCGAAGACGAGGAGAGGGGCAAACAAGGCGGCTCGGGGCGCAGGATCTCCTGTCGCGAGCGGGGGGGTCCCGGGGGATCGCTGCTCCATTGCCCGGCCAGCAGTCTAACACGCGGTGTTGGCTTGGGATACGACCGAAAGGAAGTCCCGCCTACTCGCGTGGCGAGAGCTGTACCTGCGCCTCGGCGGGGTCGGGTGCGCTCAGGAGCCTGTGGAGGAGAGTCTCGAAGCGCCCCTTGTCCTCGCCCACGAACGACGCGAACTGCACCGCAAAACCCTCTACCGGCTCCCAATCGGCCGTGGTGTGCCGCACGACCACCGCGTACCCGCGTACCGGCGAGCTGTCCCCGGGGAGCGCCAGCTCGAAACCGAGTTGGGTGCCGATCCGGTAGGTGCGGTCCGTCCTGACCAGCATGCCGGTGGTGGAGATGTTCTCGCTCAGGCAGGTGACGTGGTTGGAGCTCGGGGAGAGGGCCACGGCGAGTTGCAGCTTTCGCCGCAGGGCAACGCGGGGCGGCACCTCGAGCAACCGCAGGATGACGTGGGGCAGCCGAGCGAGGAACTCGTCCACGGTCAGCACTCTGTTTGCACCCCGACCCACGAAGCGCTGGGTCTCCTCGAGTGCGTCCCGGCCCACCAGCAGGATGAGCCCCGCGGAGCGGCAGGGGGACTCGTCTCTGCGCACGGCGTCGAGGAAAGCCTGCATGGGCATGTCGGGGAGCGGATAACCGGCCAGGATCGCGTCGAAGGAAAGGAGCGAGATGGTCTCCAGACCGTTCGTGGCGGTTGCCTCGTGCTCGGCGTGGAACTGGTTGGCCCGGAGGACCCTGGCGACGCTCTCGAAGACCTCGGACTGCAAGGCCACGGCCAGCGTGTTGCGCTGCGCCCCGTACATTCGCCGCTCGCTCCCCCTTTGCTCCCGCGTCAAGTATAGCCCAGTGACCGGCGCCACCGGGGGCGGCTCGCGCGGCCGGAGAAAGGGGCTAGAATCCCCGCATGCATGCCGACGTTCGCCACAGCGACGACGTGGTGATTGTGGACCTCCGGGGCGACCTGGTGGCGGAGGACGGTGACGACTTGTTCCGCGAGATCGTCGACGAGCTGGTTGCAGAGGGCTGGAGGAAGATCCTGCTCAACCTCGCCATGATCAAGCGGATGGACAGCGCCGGCGTGGGCGAGTTGGTCGCCAGCTGGAAGCTCGCCAACGAGTTCGGCGCCTCGATAAAGCTGCTGCGCCCCGGGGACCGCATCAAGCACACGCTGCACCTGAGCCAGATCCTGCCCCTGCTGGAGGTCTTCGAGGACGAGACGCAGGCGGTGGCCAGCTTCGCCACGGCGTAGGCGTTCGCCGCTCATCGCGCTCTCGGTTTTGGGCGACCCTTCGCCTTCGCTGTGCTCGGGCTCAGGGTGCCCTCGGCTCGCCCGGCGGCGAGCCGATGTCAGTCCCAGATTCCCAGCTCGGCCCTGACCTCTTCCGAGGCCTCCTTGCGGGGATCCCAGGGTGGGTTCCACTGGAGGTCCACCTCGGCCTCGTGCACGCCCGGGAGTGCCCGCAGTGCTTCGTTCACCGCCTCGACGATCATCGGGCCCTCGGGGCAGAACGGGGTGGTAAGCGTCATCGTGACCCTTACCTTGGTGGCGTCCGGTGAGACCTCGATCGCCCGGATGAGCCCGAGGTCGACGATCGAGATGAAGATCTCGGGGTCCTGAATTGGCCTGAGCGCCTCGCGCACCGCTTCCACGGTCAACGAGCTCACGGTTTCGCCTCCTCGATCTCGGTGGTGGTGGTCGTCTCGGTGGCCCCGTCTCGCCAAGCCCGCAGAGCGTCCGCGAGGGTGACCCAGGGGAGCAGCGCGCACTTGACGCGCACGGGGAACTTCTTCACGCCTTCGAGCGCCTCGAGGTCGCCGAGATCCACATCGGGCGGTGCGGACTTCCCGTGCATGACGCTCCGAAAAGCCTCCGCGAACGTCCCCGCTTCCGCCTCGCTGCGACCCGGGATCAACTCGGCCATCATCGACCCCGAAGCCGTGCAGATCGCACAGCCGCGCCCCTGCACCTCGACGCCCGTGATGCGGTCACCGTCGAGCGACAGGTGGAGATGCACCTCGTCGCCGCACACCGGGTTGAAACCGTGGGCGCGAGCGTCCACCCGGGAAAGCGGTGCCCGCCCCCGGGGGCGGCGATGATGGTCCAGGACCACCTCTCGGTAGAGCTCGTCCAGGGCGACCTCGGGGCGATCGACCATGCGTGCCTCACCGCCTCGCATGTGACTTGTGGCCTGGGGCTTGTGGCCTGCGGACAGACGCCTGCCTCGTCACGCCACCCTCAAGCCCCGAGCCTCAACTCTCGAGCCCAAAGTACTTCCGGGCTGCCACGAGCCCATCCACCAGCGCATCCACGTCATCGCGGTCATTGTAGACGGCAAGGGAAGCCCGGGCCGTGGCCGGGACATCGAGCCGGCGCATCAGCGGCTGGGCGCAGTGGTGACCGGCGCGGATCGCGATGCCGCGACCATCCAGCACCTGAGCGAGGTCGTGAGGGTGGATCTCGGGGTCCACGAAAGAGACCAGGCCGCCGCGCCTGGCGGGATCGAGCGGCCCGTGCAGCTCGAGCCATTCCAGCGAGCGCAGGCGCTCGAGGGCGTACCCGACGAGGTCGCGCTCGTGGGCCCGCACCGCGTCCATGCCCAGCTCCTCCAGCATGTCGAGTGCGGCCGGGAACGCCGCCGCGTCGGCGATGTTGGGGGTGCCGGCCTCGAACTTGTGGGGGATCTCGTTCCAGGTGGCCCGGTCGAGGTGGACGGCCCGGATCATCTCGCCTCCGCCGCTGATCGGTTCCATCCGATCCAGCAGCTCCGGCTTCGCGACCAGGAAACCGATGCCCGTGGGCCCGTATGCCTTGTGGGCGGAGAACGCCAGGAAATCCACACCCAGAGCCTGGAAGTCCACCGGCATGTGGGGCACGGACTGTGCCCCGTCGACCACCATGACCGCGCCCACGCGGTGGGCGGCCTCCGCTATCTCCGCGATCGGGTTGATGGTCCCGAGCACGTTCGACATCGCGGTGAGCGCCACGATCTGGGTGCGACGCGAGAGCATCCTGGGCAGCGCCGCCATGTCCAGCTCGCCCGAGTCGGTGATCGGGAGGTGGCGGAGCACGACACCACGCTCGCGTGCGAGCAGGATCCAGGGGACCAGGTTCGAGTGGTGCTCCATCTCGGAGAGCAGCACCTCGTCCCCCGCAGTGAGGGTCGCACCCCACGAGCGCGCCACCAGGTTGAGAGCATCGGTGGCGTTGCGGGCGATGATCACTCCACGTTCGTCGGGAGCGTTCACGAAGCGGGCCACTCGGGACCGGCACGCCTCATAGGCCGCGGTCGCCTCCTCCGCCAGCGTGTGCACGCCCCGGTGCACGTTGGCGTTGGAGTTGGCGTAGTAGTGCTGGAGTGCAGCCAGAACCGTCTCCGGCTTCTGCGTGGTGGCGGCGTTGTCCAGGTAGACCAGCCGGTGCCCGTGCACCTGCCGCTGCAGGATGGGGAAACGCGCCCGCAGTGCGCTGGGGTCGAGCGTCGTGCGAGGGGGGGCGGTCGCAGTCATCGTCACTCAGTGTGCAGCCGCGCGGCCACCAGCGCCTCGATGCGCTCCCGGGTGGTCTGCGGCAAGCGCGCGAGGGTCTGGTCGAGAAAGCCGTACACGATCACACGCATCGCCTGGAGGTTCGCCAGGCCCCGACTTTGGAGGTAGAAAAGCTGCTCCGGGTCGATGGGGGCCACGGTGGCACCGTGCGAGCAGCGCACGTCGTCGGTGAGGATCTCGAGCTCGGGGATCGATTCGGCCCGCGCGTCGTGGGAGAGCAACAGGTTGCGGTTCTCCTGGTACGCCTCGCTTCCGCCCGCCTGGCGGGCGATCCGGATCATCCCGGTGTAGGTCGAGCGGGCCGCGTGCGTGAGCGCGACCTTGAAGTCGAGGTTGGAGGACGTCTTCCGTGCCTCGTGGATGTGCTCGGTGTGGTGGTCGAAGTGCTGCTGGTCGCCACCCATGGCCACGCCGGCAGTCTCCACCTCGGCACCCTCGCCGGCGAGATATGCGCCGACGTCGGCCTTGAAGGTGCTGCCGCCGAACGAGGCCAACGACAGGTGGAAGCGGGCCCCTGCGGCGACGCGCGCCCGGGCGGTGAGATGCCCCACAATGCCGGGGTCCCAGCGCTGCACGAGGCCGTAGCGGACGTTGGCATCGCGGGCCACGAGGATCTCGGTGACGCCCAGAACCTTGCCAACGGAGCGGTCACCCCCGACGTGGCCCTCGATGATCTCGAACGAGCTGCCCTCGCCGGCCACGACGAGGACGCGCGGCAGCGTGAGAGGACCGGCCACCACGCGCAGCCGGATGGGGTGTTCGAGCGCGACTCCGGCCGGCACGCGCACCAGCACACCCCCGCGCCAGGCCGCGGTGTTGATGTCCTCGACGAAGCCGTGACCCGGTGGCACCGCCTGGCCCAGCATCTCGGCCGCCTTGGCGTGGTGGAGGTCCTCGACCGCCACGCCCGCCTTGCGCGCCTGGGCATCCATCTCCACGACGCGCAACGCCCCTCCGGCCAGCAGACCGGCCACCGAAAGCGGCTCCTCGAGGCGCCACGTGGGGCCCACGTCGGTGGGCGTCAGGTCGGTCGGGTCGGTGTCCGGGAGGAAGCGGGTCGGGTCGGTGTAGCGCCACAGGTGCCGTGCCCGGTCGGGGAGGAGGAGCGGCGTCAGCAGCTCACGGGCCTGGTTGCGCAGCGCGAGCAGCGCGCGGTCCTCGCCCGCTACGCTCGAGAGCTCCGCCACGTGCTCGAGCGCGAGCATCGGGAGAGTCGCCCCGGTAGCGGCGCGGCTAGCCAACGGAGCCCTCCATCTCGAGCTCGATGAGCCGGTTCAGCTCCACCGCGTACTCCATCGGGAGCTCCTTCACGAACGGCTCGATGAAGCCGTTGACGATCATCAGACGTGCCTGGTCGTCGGTCAGGCCGCGGGAGCGCAGGTAGAAGAGCTGCTCGTCGCCCAGCTTGGAGATGCGGGCCTCATGCTCGACACGAACCTGATCCTCCGCGATCTCCATGGTCGGGTAGGTGTCGGTGCGAGCCGCTTCCCCGATGAGCAGGGCATCGCACTGCACCGAAGTCTTGCAGCCGGTTGCGCCCTTGCGCACCTTGACGAGGCCGCGGTAGGTGGCGCGGCCGGTGCCCTTGGAGATCGACTTGGAGGTGATCTTCGAGGTGGTGTTCGGTGCGAGGTGGACCGCTTTGGCGCCCGCGTCCTGGTGTTGGCCGGGCCCCGCAAACGCGATGGAGAGCACCTCGCCATGGGCACGCTCCCCCTTGAGGAAGATCGCCGGGTATTTCATCGTGAGCTTGGAGCCAAGGTTGCCGTCCACCCACTCGACCACCGCGTCCTCCCAGGCCACCGCACGCTTGGTCACCAGGTTGTAGATGTTGTTGGACCAGTTCTGGATCGTCGTGTAGCGGATGCGGGCGCCCCTCTTGGCGATCAGCTCGACGACGGCGGAGTGCAGCGAGTTGCTCGAGTAGACCGGTGCCGTGCAGCCCTCGATGTAGTGCACCTTGGAGCCCTCGTCGGCGATGATCAGGGTGCGCTCGAATTGGCCCATGCGCTCCGCGTTGATCCTGAAGTAGGCCTGGAGCGGGATCGTGACCTCGATGTTCTTCGGCACGTAGATGAACGAGCCGCCCGACCACACCGCGCTGTTCAACGCCGAGAACTTGTTGTCGGCGGCCGGGATCACGGTGGCGAAGTACTCCCGGACGAACGCCTCGTGCTCGCGAAGCCCCGAATCCATGTCGAGGAAGATCACACCCTGCTTGGTGAGCTCCTCCTTCACCGAGTGGTAGACCACCTCGGACTCGTACTGGGCCGACACCCCGGAAAGGAACTTGCGCTCCGCCTCCGGGATGCCGAGGCGGTCGAAGGTGCGCTTGATGTTCTCGGGGACCTCGTCCCAGGTTTCGCCCTGCTTCTCGGTGGCGCGCACGAAGTAGGTGATCTCGTCGAAGTTGATCTCCGAGAGCATCTGGGTGTCGCCCCACGTCGGCATCGGCTTCGCGAGGAATATGTCGAGCGCCTTGTGACGGAACTCGCGCATCCACTCCGGCTCTTTCTTCAGGCGCGAGATCGCCTCCACCACCTCGTGAGAGAGGCCCTTGGGCGAGCGGAGGAAGTACTCTTCCGGGTCATGAAACCCGTACCGTTGAGCATAGTCGGTCCCAATGTCCGCGACCTTGCGTGGCGATGCCATCACGCACCTCCGGCGGTTGCTGGCGTTTCGAGCCAGTCGTACCCGCGCTCCTCGAGTTCGAGCGCGAGCTCCGGCCCGCCCGTGCGCACGATGCGACCGTCCATGAAGACGTGCACCACGTGCGGGCGCACGTAGTTGAGCAGGCGCTGATAGTGGGTCACAAGCACCATCCCGACGTCCTGCGAGGCGGCGGCGTTGATGCCCTCGGCTACCACCTTGAGGGCGTCGATGTCGAGCCCCGAGTCGGTCTCGTCGAGCAACGCAAAGCGGGGCTTGAGCATCAGCAGCTGCAGGATCTCGAGGCGCTTCTTCTCGCCCCCCGAGAAACCGTCGTTGAGGTATCGGCCGGCGAAGGCCGGATCCATTTCGAGGTCCTCCATGCGGGCGAGCAGCTCCTTGCGGAACTCGCGCACCGGCACCTCGGTGCCACGAACGGCGGCAACGGCCGCGCGCAGGAACGACGCCACCGTGACCCCCGGGACCGCCACCGGATACTGGAAGGCCAGAAACATACCCCGGCGGGCTTTCTCGTCGGGCGAGAGGGAGGTCACATCCTCGCCGGAGAGCTCGACGGTGCCCTCCAGGGTGTACGCGGGATGCCCCATCAGCGCATTGGCGAGCGTGGACTTGCCGGAGCCGTTCGGACCCATGATCGCGTGAATCTCGCCGGCCGAGACGGCGAGGTCCACGCCTTTCACAACCTCTTTCTCGGCGATCCACACGTGCACGTCGGTGCACGAGAAGACGGGTTTCGCGGAGTGGCTCATTGTGTTCCTCTCTTGGCGTCGGCGCCCTCGCCCCAGCTCGCGGGGACGGTGAGCGACCAGCGCTCTTGCAAGTGTCGGTCGGTCAGACGCTCCCCGGCCGCGAGTTGGGCCAGCGTGGTCTGCGCGAAGAACCGCGTCAGCAGCGCATCGAGGTGTGCCCACACGGGCCGCAGGGAGCAGTCGGTCAGCCGCGAGCAGTCGGCGGCGTCAGGGCTCCCGTGGTCGTGACAGAAGGTGGAATCGAACAGCGGTTTGCCGAGGGCCTTCAGGATGCGCAGGACCGTAATCTGTTCGGGGGGCGCAGCAAGCGCGTACCCGCCGTTCCGGCCACGGGTTGCGACCACCAGGCCGGCGCGCCGGAGCCCCAGCAGCACCTTGGCCGCGAATGGCGGCGCGATCCCCTCGGCGCCTGCGAGCTCGGAGAGAGGGACGGTCTGCCGGTTGTGCAGTGCCAGCTGCAACATGCAGCGCATCCCATACTCCTCGGTCGCGGTTATCTTCATGGCTCTCCCCGGCTGGGGTCCCGGGCCTCGTCCGGCTCCCGGTTTCCCAAACTGGGAAATCATGACTTAAATTTCCGGATTTATCAAGGCTCCTCGAGGCGAGCTTGTCGCAACACCCTTCGAGCCGACGGGTTCGCTGCCAGGCGCTCGGGTCCGGAGGCTCCGCGAGCCTACTTTGCGCCGAATGAGGCGAACACACCGCCCGTGAGCTCGGTGTCGAAGAACCAGCGGCCGGTGTCGAGCCACCCATGGTCCTGGCTACGAGCGCCCAGATAGGTCGCACACTCGCGCACGTCGATGCGGATGCCGAGCCAGCGGGCGAGGTAGAAGCGAGCGCCGCCGGGACGGCACGAACCGGCCGCAGTCGTTGCACGGCGACTCTGGCCCCCCGATCGCTCCGCTCGTGCCGGGCGAACCGCCGCGTGCGCTTCGCACGCGGGGTGCCGTCCTCTTCGGAGCGAAAAGGCTCTAGGGGCAGTGGCCCACCATGTCCAGACGGGCGAGCTGAGCAAGCTCGGCAAACGTCCCGTCGAGGGTCTTGCCGCTGGCCTGCTCGAAGTCCCCGCCACGCTTGGCCTCCGCGTGCCAGCACAGCCCCCAGTGCACGCTCCAGCCGTCGCGCTCCAGCTGGCAGAGGGCCTCCTCCCACTCCCGGCCACCCTCCGTGCGCAAGGTGACGATCGCCTGAAACGTGGCCTTCAGCAGCTCGAGGTCGAGCTTGCTGGGCTGCACGCCCTCCGGCAGCGGAACCTCGATGGTCGCAGCGTTGGCCATGGCCGCCCCCCTATGAATACTCCGGGCTAGAGCCCGTACTTCTCGATAATCTGGTTCTTGCCCAACCCTAGGATCTCGTACTTCCTTCCCACCTTGGTGAAGGCCTCGATGGCCGCGTCGAGGTGGTGCTTCTCGTGGGCCGCCGAGAGCTGGGTGCGGATGCGCGCCTGACCCTTTGCCACAACCGGGAAGAAG
>JALHTD010000401.1 GCA_022865555.1 Thermoanaerobaculaceae bacterium
CAGAACTACTTCCGCATGTACGAGAAGCTCGCCGGCATGACCGGCACGGCGGAGACAGAGGCAGACGAGTTCGCTCACATCTACGGCCTCGACGTCGTGGTGATCCCGACCAACCGTGACATGATCCGGGCCGACAACCGCGACGTGATCTACCGCACCGAGAAGGAGAAGTGGCAGGCCGGCGTGGAGGAGCTCGTCGAGCTCCACGAGAAGGGGCAGCCGGTTCTCGTCGGCACGGTCTCGATCGAGAAATCCGAGCGGCTCTCGGAGCTCCTGAAGCGTCGCAGCATCCCGCATGTCGTGCTGAACGCGAAGTACCACGAGCGCGAGGCCGGGATCGTCGCGCAGGCCGGGAGCTTCCGCGCGGTCACGATCGCGACCAACATGGCGGGCCGAGGCACCGACATCATCCTCGGCGGCAACCCGGAAGGGCTCGCCAGGGGCGAGGCCGACCCTCTCAAGGAGCCCGAGGCGTACGCGCAGGCGCTCGAGCGCTACAAGGTGAAGTGGGCCGAGGAGCGGGAGAAGGTACTGGGCGCCGGCGGCGTGCACATCCTCGGCACCGAGCGGCACGAGGCTCGCCGCATCGACAACCAACTGCGCGGGCGCTCCGGCCGCCAGGGCGACCCCGGCTCGTCGCGCTTCATCCTCTCGCTCGAGGATGACCTGATGCGCATCTTTGCCTCCGACCGCCTGCGTGAGTGGATGAAGCACCTGGGCATGGAGGAGGGGATCCCCATCGAGTCCGCCATGGTCACGCGCTCGATCGAGCGGGCCCAGAAGCAGGTCGAGGGACGCAACTTCGAGATCCGCAAGCACCTGCTCGAGTACGACGACGTCATGAACAAGCAGCGCGAGGCCGTCTACCGGCTGCGCCGCCGGGTGCTCGCGGGCAAGGAGGGGCGCGAGTGGGTGCTGCGCGCCGCCCGGGAGATCGTCGAGTCGCTCGTCGACTCCTACTGCCCCGAGGACAAGCACCCCGACGAGTGGGATCGCGAGGCTCTAGAGCGCGAGCTCAAGGAGCTCTTCGGGCTCACGATCGCGCAGGCCGACGTGAGCTGGGAGAAGGTCATCCGGGTCAAGCTCGAGGAGGCGCTCACCGCCGCCGTCGAGCAGCGCTTCGAGGAGCGCGAGCGCACCATCGGCGCCGAGAACTTCCGTCAGCTCGAGCGCTACCTGATCCTCTCGGTGGTGGACGCGCAGTGGAAAGATCACCTGCTGGCGCTCGACCACCTCAAGGAAGGCATCGGCATGCGCGCGTATGGCCAGCGCGATCCGCTGGTCGAGTACAAGCGCGAGTCGTTCGGGCTCTTCCAGGAGATGATGGAGCGCGTCGAGGACCAGGTGGTCCAGTACCTGTACCGCGTGGAGCTCGTGCAGGCTCCGCCGGAGCGGCGGCGGCAGCCGGTCCGGGCCCGCGAGACCAAGGCCGAGGTCACGGGCCTGCAGGGCGAGCGGCAGGAGGCACAGCACTCCCCCACCGCCGGCCCCCCCACCACCGTGCGCCGCTCGACCCCCAAGGTCGGGCGCAACGACCCCTGCCCGTGCGGCTCCGGCAAGAAGTACAAGAAGTGCCACGGGGCCATGGACTCGAGCGCCGCGTCGTAGGCGCCTGGCCTCCGCCGTCGGGCCGCGCGACTTGGTGGGGCTGGGAAAGGAGGCCACCACCTTCGGGCGTTGGGTAGGAGCACGCGCAGCCGGGCCTTCCCTGACGAGGCGAGCCACCGCTCCGGAGCCGACCCAGGGGCAGCGCCCCCCCTTGCGCGGAGGGGCGAGTTCGGAGACACTTCGCCATGGCTGATCAAGACCTCCCGCTTGCGCTCACCTTCGACGATGTGCTTCTGGTGCCCGGGCGGTCGGCGGTGCACCCGGCGCAGGTGGACGTCACCTCCCGCCTCACGCGCTCGATCCGCCTCAACATCCCGGTTCTCTCGTCGGCGATGGACACCGTGACCGAGGCCCCCATGGCCATCGCCATGGCCCAGCACGGCGGCCTGGGCGTCATCCACCGCAACATGAGCGTCGCCCGCCAGGCCGAAGAGGTCGACATGGTCAAGCGCTCCGAGTCGGGGATGATCGTCGACCCGGTCACGATCCGCCCCGACCGCCTCGTGCGCGAGGCGCTCGACCAGATGGCCCGCTTCCGGATCTCCGGGCTCCCGGTGGTGGACGAGCACGGCCAGCTCAAGGGCATCCTCACCAACCGCGACCTCCGCTTCTGCACCGAGGTCGACCGCCCGATCGCCGACTTCATGACCAAGGACCACCTGATCACGGCGCCCGTGGGCACCACCCTGGAAGCGGCCAAGGCGCTGCTCCACAAGCACCGCATCGAGAAGCTCCTGGTGGTGGACGACGAGGGGAACCTCAAGGGCCTGATCACGGTCAAGGACATCAAGAAAGCGCAGGAGTACCCCAACGCCTGCAAGGATGCGCTGGGCCGCTTGCGGGTGGCAGCCGCGGTGGGCTCGGGGCCCGACCTCGACGAGCGCTGCGCGGCCATGGTCGCCGCCAAGGTGGACCTCCTGTGCCTGGACTCCTCCCACGGCCACAGCGAGAAGGTGCTGGCAGCAGCCAAGCGGATAAAGGAGCGCTTCCCAGAGGTGCCGCTAATGGCCGGCAACGTGGCAACGTTCGATGGCGCTCGGGACCTCGTCGCCCTCGGGGTGGACGCGGTCAAGGTGGGTGTCGGGCCCGGCTCGATCTGCACGACCCGCGTCGTCACGGGTGCCGGCGTGCCCCAGATCACCGCGATCCTGGAGTGCGCCCGCGCCTGTCGCGCCGCCGATGTCCCGCTGATCGCCGACGGTGGCATCAAGTACTCCGGCGACATCACCAAGGCGCTCGCCGCCGGCGCCGACACCGTCATGATTGGGTCGCTTTTCGCGGGTGTGGACGAGTCCCCCGGCGAGCAGATCCTCTACCAGGGGCGCACGTTCAAGGCGTACCGCGGCATGGGCTCGCTGGGTGCGATGAGGACCGGCGAGGGGGCGCGCGACAGATACTTCCAGGGTGAGGAAGAGCCCGCCAAGCTCGTCCCCGAGGGGATCGAGGGCATGGTGCCGTACAAGGGACCGCTTTCGGCCCAGCTCACGCAGTTGGTGGGTGGGCTGCGCTCGGGCATGGGGCTCGCCGGGTGCGCCACCATCGGCCAACTCTGGGAGCGCGCCCGCTTCATGCGCATCACCTCCGCGGGTCTCAAGGAGTCCCACGCCCACGACGTCGTCATCACCAAGGAAGCGCCCAACTACCGGGTCGAGCGCTAGCTCGGAGAGAGCGATGCCCGACCCGCAGGCCATGACACCCGAGCAGGTGCGAGTAGGGGTGGCGGCCATCGAATGGTTCCACACGATCGACAACTGGGGTGGACCGGAGTGCAGCCCGAAGGAGGGGTTCGAGTTCGCGAGCGTCACCGGTGATCTCCTGATCCTGGAGACCCACGTGGACCTGCTCGACCACAGGCGCCCGGCGATGGCGTTCTACCCCGGGGGCGAGTTGGGCGGCGACGTCACCAACTGGTGGGGGCCCAACGGCCCGGGCCCTGTTGCCCCTGCCGCCATGCATCCCCGCCGGCAGCGCGAACGCCCAGATCAGGCAGGCGTTGAGAAAGACCTCGGTGTTTGGCTGGTTCGCCTGCAGGGTGAGGTCGCCGGCCGCGACGGTCCAGAACGCAGCGGCCCACAGCCCCGTGACCGCGCCCGGACGCCGCGTTCCTCCCGCCCAGAAAACGCCGAGAAGCGTCGCGAGCGCGGTGAGGACGCCGAGCACGGCCGCCGTGGCGACGCGGGGGACTCGCCCAACGCCGGGCGACCCGGCAACTCTCCCTCGACACCCCAAGACATCGAGTTGCGCTCGTCACCCACGCTCCTCCATGGGACCGCCCAGACAAGGTAGGACTGGCGCGCCGCAGAGTGAGCCGCGTATCCTTGAGAAAGGATGAACAGCGCGGAGCCCCTGCCGCTTGTGGTAATCGAGCCGACGCGGCGCGCGGCCGCGCTTCGCCTCGGGGAGCTGTGGGCATACCGCGAGCTGCTTTACGTCCTGGTCTGGCGGGACGTCAAGGTGCGGTACAAGCAGACCGCTCTCGGGGCCGCCTGGGCGATCCTGCAACCCCTGATGACCGCCGCCGTGTTCACGATCTTCTTCGGCCGGCTGGCGGGGATCGCTTCCGACGGCCTGCCGTATCCGCTCTTCTCGTACACCGGCCTGCTGGTGTGGACGTTCTTCTCCCAGGGTCTTTCCCAGTCCTCCAACAGCGTCGTCGGCTCCGCGCAGCTCATCACCAAGGTCTACTTTCCGCGCCTGGTCATCCCGATCGCAGCCGTGCTCTCGGGGCTCGTGGACCTCGCGGTCGCGTTGCCCGTGCTGGCCGCCATGATGTGGTACTACGGGATCTGGCCAGGTGTTGCCGTGCTGGCCATGCCGTTTCTCGCCTTGCTGGCCCTCGTCGCCGCGACCGGCGTGGGGCTGTGGCTGTCCGCCCTCAACGTCGAGTACCGCGACGTCCGCTACGTCGTGCCGTTCCTTGTCCAGTTGTGGCTGTTCGTGACTCCCGTGATCTACCCGGCGAACATCCTGGCACCGCGCCTGCAACGGCTGGGGCTGCCCGCGTGGCTGTGGGGCGTCAACCCAATGGCCGGGGTGGTGGAGGGTTTCCGCTGGGCAGTACTCGACGCTCCGACAAGCCCCGGCCCGCTAATCGCCGCCAGCACCGTGACGGGTCTCGCTCTGTTGCTTTCGGGCGCCTGGTACTTCCGAAGGGTCGAGAGGTCGTTCGCCGATGTGGTATAACCCGACCCCCGCAAGGCTCATCAGGCCCATAAGCCGGAGGGGCCAGTGACGGAACTCGCAATCCGGGTCCAGGGGCTGTCGAAGCTCTACCGCATCGGCGAACGTCAGAGGTACAAGTCGCTCCGCGAGATCATCATGAGGACCCTGGCGGCACCGTTCCGGGCAGGGGAAAGGCACCCCCCGGAGACCATCTGGGCGCTCGACGACGTCTCGTTCGAGGTCATGCGAGGTGAGGTGCTCGGGGTGATCGGGCGGAATGGCGCCGGCAAGAGCACTCTCCTCAAGATCCTCTCGCGCATCACCGAGCCCACCCGCGGCCGGGTCGAGGTGTACGGCCGCGTTGGTAGCCTCCTCGAGGTCGGCACCGGCTTCCACCCCGAGTTAACGGGCCGGGAAAACATCTACCTGAACGGCGCCATCCTCGGCATGAAGCGCGCTGAGATCGAGCGCAAGTTCGACGAGATTGTCGCCTTTGCGGAGGTGGAGAGGTTCTTGGACACGCCGGTCAAGCACTTCTCGACCGGAATGTACCTCCGCCTCGCCTTCGCTGTGGCGGCGCACCTCGAGCCGGAAATCCTGCTGGTGGACGAGGTGCTCGCGGTGGGAGACGCGTCCTTTCAGAAGAAGTGCTTGGGCAAGATGGAGCAGGTCGGACAGGAGGGGCGGACTGTGGTGTTTGTGTCGCACAGCATGTCGGCGGTCACGAGGCTCTGCGGCCGCGGGCTCCTGCTAGATGCCGGCCGAGTCATGCTGGATGGCCTGGCGGATCAGGTCGCGGCCACCTATATGCGTTCCGACCTCGGTACCACGGCTGCCCGACGCTGGGATGACGCAAGCAAGGCCCCTGGCGACGAGAGCGTTCGCCTGCGTGCCGTGCGCATTCGCACACGCGAAGGTACCGTGACTGATGTCGTCGATATCGATGACCCCGTCGCCGTGGAGATGGAATACGATGTGCTGAGGCCCGGGGAGGTGCTGGTGCCAAACCTCCACTTCTTCAACGAGGAAGGGACGTGCGTTTTCGTCCTGCACGACAGCGACCCCGTATGGCGGCGTCGAGGCCGTCCAGTTGGCCGTTACATCTCCAAAGCGTGGATCCCCGGTAACCTTCTCGCCGAGGGCACACTGGTTGTTGGTGCAGCCGTGAGCAAGCATAATCCGCTCGTGATTCACTTCTTCGAACGAGATGCAGTGGCCTTCCAGGTCGTGGACAACTCCGCCACCGTTTCCGCTCGCGGGGACTACGCCGGTTTCATGCCCGGTCTCGTCCGTCCGCTGGTACCATGGGAGACGGACTTCGCACCCATTGGCGATCCCCGCGGCGTTGCTCCCGAGGAGAGGGGACGATGAAGGTCGTGATTTTGGCAGGAGGCCTCGGCACCCGTCTCGCCGAGGAAACGGAACTTAAGCCGAAGCCCGCCATCGAATTAGGTGAGCAACCGATCATCTGGCACATCATGAAGCACTACTCGCACTACGGGTTCAATGAGTTCTTCATCGCCCTCGGCTATAGGGGGGACGTCATCAAGCGCTATTTTATTGACTATCACAGCCTTCACGGTAGTTTGACGGTGGATCTTTCGATCGGAGACCTCCGCCGGCATGAGACGGGATCCGAGAACTGGATCGTCCACCTCATGGACACGGGCCAGCAGACCTCGACAGGTGGGCGCTTGAAGAGACTGGAACGGTGGTTGGGCGGCGAAACCTTCATGCTGACCTACGGCGACGGTGTCAGTGACGTTGACCTGGGCGAACTACTCCGCTTCCATCACTCCGAGGGACGCATTGCGACGGTGACCGCAGTGCGGCCCCCGGCACGCTTCGGAGAGCTTGTGTTCGACGGCAATCTCGTCACCTATTTCACGGAAAAGCCACAGATCGGCGAAGGCTGGATCAACGGTGGGTTCATGGTCCTCGAGCCCGCCGTTTTCGAGTACCTCGAGGACGACCAAACCAGTCTCGAGGCCCTCACACTCGCACGACTCGCCACAGACCGCCAGTTGGCCGCCTACCGCCACTATGGGTTTTGGCAATGCATGGACACCTTGCGAGAAAAGCGACTTCTCGAGACTCTCTGGCGTGAGGGGCGTGCCCCTTGGAGGGTCTGGCCATGACTTCTTTCTGGCTGGACCGGCCGACGTTCATCACCGGCGCGACAGGTTTCGTTGGTGGCTGGCTGCTCAAGCATCTTATCAAGGCCGGAGCCGACGTCGTCTGCCTCGTCAGAGACTGGGTGCCCCAGTGTGAACTTGTCCGATCCGGCACTCTGGAATCGGTCCGAGTCGTCCGGGGTGACGTCCAGGATCAGGCCGTACTCGAGAGGGCGTTGGGCGAGTGCGAGATCGACACGGTGATCCACCTCGCGGCACAGACCGTCGTGAACGTTGCCAACCGGAACCCGCTCTCGACGTTTAAGACCAATATCCAGGGAACGTGGTCCCTGCTCGAATCGTGCCGACGCAGCTCAACTGTGAAACAGGTGATAATCGCGTCCTCGGACAAGGCCTACGGAGACCAGGAGTCTCTCCCTTACAGCGAGGGGATGCCACTGCAGGGGCGTCATCCCTACGATGTGAGCAAGTCATGCGCTGACCTGCTTGCCACTGCGTATGCAGCGACGTATGCGCTTCCGGTCGCTGTGACGCGCTGTGGCAACTTTTTCGGCGGCGGCGACCTCAACTGGAACCGACTCGTGCCTGGCACGATCCGCTCCGTCCTGCGGGGCAAACGCCCTGTCATCCGCTCGGACGGAGACTATGTGCGTGACTACCTGTACGTCGAGGACGGGGGCGCGGCCTACATGCTCCTTGCGGAGCATCTGTCCGACAACCCATCCCTCCGCGGGCAGGCGTTCAATTTCTCAAACGAGGTCCGCATCTCGGTCCGTGAGGTCGTGGAGAGGATTCTCTCCCTAATGGGTTCCGCTCTGGAGCCCGAGGTGCGCAACGAGGCTCTCAACGAGATCAGGCAACAGTTCCTGGCCGCGACCAAGGCAAGGGACGTCCTCGGCTGGCGGCCCCTGTTCTCCCTCGACGAAGGCCTGCGCAGGACTATCCAGTGGTACAGCGACTACTTCGCGGAGACCTCATGACTGGGGTGTCGGCCCGGTGCCGCTCGTGCGGGTCGGCACCGTTTGAGGAGATCCTCTCCCTCGGCCCACTCCCCCTTGCTAATGCTCTCCTGAGCGAGGCGCAGCTCGCGGAGCCCGAGCCCGCATACCCGCTCGACTTGGTCTTCTGCCCCAGTTGCACTCTGGTGCAGATCACGGTCGCCGTGCCACCAGAGGAACTCTTCCGCGACTATGTGTATTTTTCGTCCTATGCCGACACGGCGGTCCAAAACGCCCGGGACCTCGTGGACCGCCTGGTCACGGCTCGGAATCTTGGACCCGCTTCCCTGGTGGTGGAGATCGCGAGCAACGACGGCTATCTCCTCCAGCACTACTTGCGGCATGGCGTCCCAGTGCTCGGGATCGAACCGGCACTCAACGTCGCGCGCCTGGCGGTCGACCGTGGCATCCGGACGATCACCGAGTTCTTTGGGGTCGCGCTTGCCGAACATCTGCGTTCAGATGGGAACATGGCAGATGTTCTGCATGCCAACAACGTCCTCGCCCACGTGGCCGACCTGAACGGGTTCGTCGCAGGAATAGAGGCAGTGCTTAAAGAGCGAGGCGTGGCCGTGGCTGAGGTGCCATACGTCGGTGATCTGATCGCCGGCACCGAGTTCGACACGATCTACCACGAGCACCTCTGCTACTTTTCGCTGACTGCGCTGAACCGACTGTTCGAGCGACATGGCCTGATGATTGAGGAAGTCGAGCATCTCTCGATCCATGGCGGGAGCCTGCGGCTCTTCGTCGTCAGGGCAGAAAAGGATCGCGTGGCCGCGCCGAACGTGGGGTTGCTGATCCAACAGGAAACGGCCCTCCGCATGGACGGCCTTGCCTACTACCGCGCCTTCGCTGCCCGCGTCGAAGACCTGCGCCGGGAGCTGTGTGCCTGCCTGGGTCAGCTCAAGGCGGAGGGGGCTCGCATCGCTGCGTACGGCGCGTCGGCAAAGGGCACAACACTCCTCAATTACTTCGGGATTGGGCGAGAAACGCTTGAGTTCGTCGTTGACCGCAATCCTGCGAAACAAGGTCGCTTCACTCCAGGCACGCACCTGCCGATCCATTCGCCTGATAGCCTCCTGCATGAGATGCCTGACTACGTGCTCCTGCTCGCGTGGAACCTCGCGGACGAGGTACTCGGGCAACAGGCGGAGTACCGTCGCCGGGGTGGCCGGTTCGTCATCCCGGTGCCGAAACCAAAGATCGTGTAGCCTTTGCGCTAGGGACAAGGGAGCTACAGGTGGTTTTTGAGGAAGCAGACCTCAAGGGCGCCTTCGTCATCAAACCGGAGCTCTGGGCGGACGAGCGTGGTTTCTTCACTCGTTCGTTCTGTCAGCGCGAGTTCGAGGCGCACGGCCTGAACCCTCGGGTGGTCCAGTGCAGCATCTCGTTCAACCACAGGAAAGGCACCCTCCGCGGTATGCACTTCCAGGGCCCCCCTCACGTCGAGGTGCGCCTTGTCCGTTGCACCCGCGGCGCCGCGTACGACGTGATTCTTGACCTCCGGGCCGACTCACCGACCTTCGGCCGCTGGGTCGCGACCGAGCTCACCGGCGAAAACCGCTGGGCAGTCTACGTGCCTGCGGGTTTCGCCCATGGCTACCAAACGCTTGAGGATGGCACGGAACTCACCTACCAGATGTCTGAGTTCTACGATCCCGCCGCTGCTAGCGGCATACGGTGGGACGATCCCGCCTTTGGCATCACGTGGCCGGCGGCGGTTCGCACGATTTCACCGAAGGACTTGAGCTACCCTGACTTTACATGGCAAAGCGTGTTCTGATCACCGGCGCCAGTGGCTTCATCGGTCGGCACTGCGTTCCGCTCCTTGTCGAGCGCGACTTCGAGGTCCACGCGGTGTCGCTCAGAATTCCCCCCCTGGAAGCGGATATCCGCTGGCATCACGTCGACCTCCTGGACGATGGGCAGGTTTGGAAACTGGTGGACGAAGTTCGCCCCACCCACCTTCTCCACCTCGCGTGGGTCACCGAACCCGGCCGCTACCAACGGAGCGAAGACAACCTGCGCTGGGTCCAAGCAAGTCTCTCGCTGCTGCGGAGCCTCCAAAGCAGTGGTGGGAAACGGGTCGTGATGGCTGGGAGTTGCGCCGAGTACGATCAGCGGTACGGGTACTGCTCGGAGGGCGTGACCCCGCTAGCACCCGCGACGCCGTACGGCGTCTGCAAGCACTCGATGCAGCTCATGCTGAAGACGTATGCCGAACTTACCGGCTTGAGCTCGGCGTGGGGACGCGTCTTCTCCCTCTATGGCCCACACGAACATCCGGAACGGCTCGTTGCTTCAGTTTCCCGGGCGTTGCTGGGAGGCCACGAGGCGCTCTGTACGCCGGGCAATCAAATTCGGGACTACCTCTACGTGGACGATGTGGCCACCGCGTTTGTCGGTCTTCTCGACGGCGAGGTGACTGGCCCAGTTAATATCGCGTCTGGAAGAGGGGTCGCCATCCGTGACCTCGTGCAAACCCTGGGTGAGGTGTGCGGGCGGCCCGACCTGATACGCCTTGGGGCTCTCCCCGCGCGCGCCGATGAGCCGTCCGTAATCTTCGGCGATTCTGGCCGGCTCCGCTCAATCGTTGGCTGGAAGCCGCGGTGGGAGCTGCGCGCGGGTCTGGAGAAAACCGTTCGGTGGTGGTCAGGGGCGTGCAGCACCAGGGGGAGAGGCGACAGTGCGATTGATCCTTGATACCGATGCGCGCACGCTCGTCACGGAGGGTGACGGCGAGCGCCACCTCGTGGACCTCTACTCGGACAAGGCCTTCGAGCTTCTCTCTTTGCACTGGCTACAGGTCGGTTGGAACCAGAAGTACACGTACACTTTCAGCTGGCTGGGCCGACCCGTGGTCCAGCTCCCGGAGGACCTGATCCGCATCCAGGAGGTCGTCTGGCGGGTCCGGCCAGATGTCATCGTCGAGACCGGCGTGGCTCACGGCGGGTCACTCGTCTTCTCGGCCAGCTTGTGCCGACTGCTGGGCCGTGGGCGCGTCATTGGCGTGGACATAGAGATCCGCTCCGACAACCGGAAGGCAATCGAGGCGCATCCCCTCTCGTCATTCATCACCCTGGTGGAGGGGGATTCAGTGGCTTCGGAAACCGTTGCAGCTGTCAAGGCCCTCGCCGCACCCGGGCAGACCGTGCTGGTGCTCCTCGACTCCTGTCACACCAAGGACCACGTTCTCAAGGAACTGGAGGCCTACCACGACCTCGTGACGCCAGGCTCCTACATTGTCGCCACGGACGGAATCATGAAACACCTCGCGGGGGTACCGCGCGGGCGGCCGGAATGGCGCTGGGACCAACCTGGCAACGCGGTCGAGGAGTTCCTCGCGCGCCATCCCGAGTTCGTCCAAGAGCAGCCCTCGTGGCCGTTCAACGAGAGCAACCTCAGGCTCAACGTGACTCACTGGATGGGAGGATGGCTCCGACGACTCTCGGCATGATCCCAGGTTCCAGCATCCTCGCCTTCTCTCCCGTCTCGGCGCCGAGATTCGGTGGGGTCAATGACTGATGCGCCCCCGAAGATCGGAACGGCGGATCTGCCCGGCGTGACGCCACGCCTCCCCCTCGTCAGCGTGGGGGTACCGACGTTCAACGGAGCCGGAACGCTGGAGCGCGCACTGACGTCGGTCCTCAGCCAGGATTACCCCGAGCTCGAGGTGGTGATCTCGGACAACGCCTCGACAGACGAGACGGAGGCTGTCTGCAGACAATTCGCATCAAGGGACCCCAGGGTCCGCTACCTACGGAAGCCAACCAACTGCGGCCCCACAGAGAACTTCATGGAGGTCCTGCGCCAGGCCCGGGGCAAGTACTTCATGTGGCTGGGGGATGACGACTGGCTCGCAGACCCGTCGTACGTCTCCAAATGCACCTCTTTCTTGGTCGCGAATCCGGACTACTCGTTGGCGTGCGGCGTCGCACGGTACTTCAGAAAAGGTGTCTTCCTGATGGAGGGGCTCAGAATCGAGTTGTCGCAGGAATCGCCGGCCGACCGCCTGATGGGCTACTACGCGACCATCGAAGACAACGGAACCTTCTACGGAGTGATGCGCCGCGAGCAGATGCTTCGGATCGGAATGAAGCCCGTCATCGCCAATGACTGGTTTTTCATCGCGGCCGTTGCGTTCTTGGGAAAGGTCATGACATTAGCGGGGACCTCGGTCCACCGAGAAGACAACACACCCGAGCGGACGTACGAAAGGATCGCGGCGGAGAATCGCCAGGCCGCGATTCGAGGACGCTATCCCTTCCTTTTCATAGGTTTGTCCATCCTGTACGAGGTTGGGTGGGCCTCACCGGTCTACGGTTGGTTGCCTCGGACGAAGCGCCTCGCACTCGGGCTCAGGTGCCAGGCCATCGTACTGCGGCGCCACGTCTGGCCCGGCGCGCGGGCAAGACTGCGAGCGATCGCTCGACGTCTTTCCCCCGCTTGGATGTGGGCCGCGCTCCGGTCCGCGCTGGGACGACCCGGCAAGGGACCCCACGCCGACCACGGCTCACGCCCGCACGAACCAGGTCCCACGTAACACAGCCGCCCCCGGAGACCGCTCGAATGCTGTTCCCATGACCTCGACGGGGGGATCTCGCCCTACGCTACACTGCCCGCATGGCGACGGGCACCGAGCACCGGCGACGTCGCGCCGAGCCACCCGGCGAGCCCGAGGCCCCACACCCCGCCCGGGTCAGGTTTGCCGCCCAAGGTCCAGGTCGCCGCCCAAGCGGGAGCACTTCGGTCCGGGATCGTACCGATCCCCCTCGGACGCGCCTCGAAGAGGCGTTCAACTGTGACGCGACGGCGCCCTGCCCCGTCACAGTCGGAGGGTACCGTGGGGGCTGACACCCATCTTCCCCACTGCGTCGCTGTCAACGGTCAGTTCCCCCCGGGGGGGTTCGTGGGAGGTGTCGAGCAGTTTGTCCACTCCCTCTTGGGCGCTCTTGGCGCCCTCGAGGATGGGGATGAGCGGTACGTGGTCGTCACAATGCCCGGGTTCGAGCACCATCCGAGCTTCCGGGTAGGTGCGAGGATCAGGACTGTTCCGGGGTTCCTGCGACCCGGCCGTCGGTTCAGGGTTGTCGAGCTTCTGCCCCCGGGCCTCTTCCGCGCCATCAAGAAGCTGGGCTTGAGCCTATTCCCCAGCTCGCTGCAGACTCTTGGCGCGGGCGGGCCCGTTGTTCCCGACGGGTCCTTCTTCGATGGGCTCGGGGCCGGGGTGGTGCACTTCCCGTTCCAGAGCTTCTTCCGGACAACGGCACCGACGATCTTCCAGCCCCACGACCTCCAGCATCTGCACTTCCCGCGCTTCTTCACCACCGAGGAGCTCACCACCCGGGAGCGCGTGTACCCCGAGGCGTGCGCCGCCGCCAGCGCCGTCGTGGTCGAGGCACGCTGGGTAAAGAAGGACATCTGCCAGACGTTTGGGATCGCGGACGAGAAGGTGCTCTTCATCCCGATCGGTGCGCCTGGAGGCGCCGCCGCGCTCGCGAGCGACGCGTCGCCCTCGCGCAGCCGTCACACCGGGCGCTTCGTGTTCTACCCGGCGCAGGCGTGGCCACACAAGAACCACCTGGCGCTGCTCGAGGCGCTGCGCCTCCTCCACGACCGCGACGGGATCGCGCTCGATCTCGTCTGCACCGGCCGCAAGACCTCGTTCTGGCCGACCATTGCCGAGCGTGTCGCCAGGCTCGGGCTTCGCGGACGCGTCCGGTTCGTGGGCTACGTCGAAGCCGGAGAGCTGGCAGCGCTCTACCGTGACGCCCTCGCGGTCGTGCTGCCTAGCCTGTGCGAGGGCGCCGGCCAGCCCCTGCTGGAGGCGTTCGAGCACGGCGCCCCGGTGGCGTGCTCGGGGACCACGTCGCTCGCAGAGTACGCCGGGGATGCGGCGCTGCTCTTCGACCCCGAAAAGCCAGCCGAAATCGCGGACGCCCTGCGCCGCCTCGTCCAGGAACCGGCGCTCGGAGAGCAGCTCTGCTCCGCTGGGCACGCCCGCAGCGTGGCGTTCTCCTGGGAACGCTCCGCGCGCACCTACCGCGCGCTCTACCGCGAGCTGGCCAAGTGGCCGATGACCTCCGAGGACCACTCACTCCTACGCGAGGCCCGCTCGTGAAGCAGTGCTTGTGTCGCAACGCATGCCTGGTAGCATCCAGTGTCCGGAGGTCGTCATGAGGCTCGTCGAGTGCGTCCCCAACATCTCGGAAGGCCGGCGACCGGAGGTGTACGAGGCGGCGGCGAAGGCCGCGGCGTCCACCCCCGGGGTCACGCTGCTCAACGTGGACCCCGGCGCGGAGACCAACCGCACCGTGATCACCTTCGTCGGCGAGCCCGAGGCGGTCCTCGAGGGCGCGTTCCGTTTGACCGCGAGGGCCATCGAGCTCATCGAC
>JALHTD010000033.1 GCA_022865555.1 Thermoanaerobaculaceae bacterium
CAAGGTCGGCGTTTTCGACCGACCCGAGCGCGACTCGCAGCGCCCCAGCGGCCGCGGCGGGAAGGACGATCCCGACGTGCCGCAGGGACGGGCGTTCGTTGCCCCGCCCGAGAAGCCCAAGCCGGGACCGGGCGAGGAGGGGTTCCAGCTCCCCGAGGACCTCCGGATCTTGTACGAGCCCTATCTCCCCCGTATCGAGGACCGCCCTCGGGTGATCGTGGCGTTCCCAAAGGAGGCAGACAAGATCCTCCTGTCCGGGATGCTGGAAGGTGCCGAGGAGATTTCGGGCAAACCGGTGGTGATCGACGCGCCGCTCGGCAAGGGCCACGTGCTGCTCTTCGCCATCAACCCGATGTGGAGGGTCAACACCCAGGGCTCCTACGCTCTGGTCACCAACGCGATCCAGAACTTCGGGCACCTGGGGTTGGGCTGGCCGCCGGCCAAGAAGTAGGCGAGGATTCGCAGACCCGGATCAGGGCCGGACGAGCACCTTCTCCGCCTCGAGCGTGAGGGCAATCGGCGTGCCTTCGCCGGGAGAGGTGTACCACCCCACCCCCGCCGGCGCGAGGAGACCCGACGGGTCGGAGAGCTCGAAGTGCCCGCTCACCGCCAGCGGGCGCGCGGGCAAAGGGCCGACGAGGATCACCTGACCGTCCCCGGTCTTCACCTCAAGGCTGGCCGCCAGGTCGTCGCGCAGGAACACATGGAACGTCCCGTGCTTCTCGACGAAGAATCCCGAGAGGCTCTGCCGGTACAAGATCCCCTCTTCGTGCGCCAGTTCGCCTACGGCAATGCGGCTGCCGGAACCGGGGAACGCGAACCCCGTGACCAGGGAGCGGATCACCAACGGCTCAGGCTGGCGCCTGATTTCGACCATCACGTCCCCGACCTCCACCGCGACGAGCACATTCCTTCGGCTCGGGCCGTCTCGGTTCACACGCCACCGGAGGACGGCCTCGTTGCCGGCCGCACTCGTCTTCCCTGGCTCGAGCCACACGCAGACGTTCTCCTCGCGCACCGGCATCGAGAACAGGAACCCCCCGACAATCAGGACGATCAGGAGCGCCGTGGCACCGGCGACTCTCAGGCGGTGTCGCCTCTCGGCCCCGGTCCTCGGCTGCCACGACGCCACCGGGGCGAGCGCGGCCGCGAGGGTGAACATCACGGAAGCGCCCAGCAGGGCGTCGTAGGCGAAGTGCGCCCCCTGGACCATCCGTCCGATCCCCTGCACCGTTCCGAAGAGAAACCCTGCAAGGAGGCAGGCCCAACGCTTCCATCCCCGCAGCAGGAAGAAGAGGCCCATGAACAGGAAACCCATCGAGCAGTGGCCGCAGAGGAACGAGAACCCCTTGTGCGCGAGCCCCGGCTCGAACGGATGGCGGAACTGCAGCAGGCCCCCGAACTCGAGGATCTGGTCGGGGCGGGGGCGTCCCCCAAACCCCTTCGCCAGGACGTTGATGATGAGGCCGGGTCCCAGAGCCAGCAGCAGCACCAGGAACAGGCAGGGGTAGCGCCAGCGCACGAACTCGTTCTTCACGAAAGACAACCCAAGGCCAACGGCCGCCAGGACGCTCACGGCGAGCCCCGGCAACGTACCGAGACGGTAGACGAGCGCCCACGCGGTCGCGCCCCCGTGGGGCCAGTGCGGCTCGACCGGGGAGTAGGCCAGGGCCTGCCATCGCAGGTCGAGGTTGGTGACCCAGAAGAGTACGGTGAGCGCGGCCGTCGCGCCCAGACCGATAAGCACATGCCGGAGCGGTCTCACCACCGGCACGCCGGAGGGAGTCGGGGGACGGGGGTGGGGTTGAGAAGACATCGGCTGTCGCCGGTCTCGAGTCGGAAGGCTACCAGCTTGGCAGGCGCGGTCAAGCGGGGGGCTCGCCGGTGACGCGAGGGATGTCCTGCCCTAAGCTGGGCGGCGTGGGCAGGCTGGTGCGCGCGCTGGCGGCGGTGGTCGCGGGAAACGCGTTGTATTTTCTGCTACTCGCCCCGCGCTTGCCCGAG
>JALHTD010000402.1 GCA_022865555.1 Thermoanaerobaculaceae bacterium
GGCCTTGCCGTACGCAACCTCCCCAACCAGGACAGCCCCCTCTCGAACGGGGACACCCCGATCCTGGGCCTGGACGTCTGGGAGCACGCGTACTACCTCAAGTACCAGAACCGCCGCGCCGAGTACGTCACCAACTGGTGGAACGTGGTCAGCTGGGGGAAGGTCGCGGAGCTGTTTGCCAAAGCGAAGAAATAGCCCACGGACGGCAGCTCACAGCCGACAGCTGACAGCGAGAAAACCACAATGCCTAATGGGCCGGCCGAGATGCCATTACCCCCGAACGCAGGTGAGTCAAGAGGGGCAGTCGGCTGTTAGCTGGTAGCTATGAGTTCAGACATGCGGCAGGTCGCGCGCTGCGCGCCCCACGCACTCGTATTCGAACCCGGCCTCGCGCATCTTGTCGGGCTCGTATACGTTGCGCAGGTCCACCACGAGCGGGCGCGCGACGACCGCCTTCAGCCTCTCCAGGTCGAGCGAGCGGATCTGGTTCCACTCGGTGAGGATCACCAGACAGTCCGCGCCGGCGGCCGCGTCGTACTCGTCCGTGCAGTAGGTCACGGCGGCGGGCAGCACCTCGCGGGCATTCTCCATGGCCGCCGGGTCGAAGACGCGCAACGACGCGCCGTCCGAGGCCAGAGCGTGCAGGATCGGGATGGCCGCGGCCTCTCGCATGTCGTCGGTCTCGGGCTTGAAGGAGACGCCCAGCACGCCGATCGTCAGGCCCTTGACCGAGCCGCCGCAGGCGGTGCGGATCTTGTCCGCCATGCGCCGCTTCACCTGGTCGTTGACCCTTACGACCGTTTCCACGATCTCGAACGGCCGCCCCGCCTGGCGAGCGATGTCCGAGAGGGCCTTGGTGTCCTTGGGGAAGCAGGAGCCGCCGTAGCCCGGGCCCGGGTGGAGGAACTTGGGGCCGATTCGGCGGTCGAGGCCCATCCCCTTGGCGACGTGGTGCACGTCGGCGCCCAGCAGCTCGCACAGCTCGGCCACCTCGTTGATGTACGTGATCTTTGTCGCGAGGAAAGCGTTGGACGCGTACTTGATGAGCTCCGACGACTCGACGTTGGTGATCACGAAAGGCGTCTCGATCAGGTACAGCGGGGCGTAGATGTCCTTCATGATCGCGATCGCCTGCGGGTCGCGGGTGCCGATTACCACCCTGTCAGGGCGCATGAAGTCGCCGATCGCGGAGCCCTCGCGCAGGAACTCGGGGTTCGAGACGAGCGAGAAGGGCTGCCTGGGGTTCCGCTCCTTGATGATCTTCTCGATCAGCTGACCGGTCCCGATCGGCACGGTGGACTTCGTGACCACAACCTTGTAGCCGTTCATGTGGTCAGCAATGGCCTCCGCCACCTCCACGACGTAGGTGAGGTCCGCCGAGCCGTCCTCCCTCGGCGGAGTCCCGACGGCGATGAAGATCGCCAGCGACTTCTCGATGGCCTCCTTGAGCTCGGTGGTGAAGTGCAAGCGGCCCGCCTTCTCGTTCTTGGCCACCAGGGCGTCGAGACCGGGCTCGTAGATCGGGATCCGCCCCTCCTCGAGCATCTTGATCTTGCGTGCGTCCTTGTCGACGCACGTCACGTCCATTCCGAAGTCCGCGAGGCAAGCGCCGGTCACCAGTCCGACGTACCCGCTGCCCACGACCGCGATGTGCATGTGCCCTCCTCCGAAGGTGTGCCGCAGAGCGCCGGCGCAGTGTAGCGAGGGCCCTCGCGCGGGGCAAGACGCGACCTGCCCTCTCGCAACCGTGTCCCGTCCCGAAAGTGTCGCCGCGCGGACCCGGCCGGTCCCACGCGCCGCGCCCGCACCCGAGTCCGAGCCCGCCCCCCCGGTGGCACGCTCAATCGGCCGGCGAGGTGGCTCCCGCCGGCTGCTCGCCCGCCCGCAGCCACCTTCCGAGCGCACGCAGATGCCAGGCGATCTGGGTGTCCGACGGGCGCAGGTTCCACACCCCCACGACGCCGCCCCTCACGACGTGGCTGGCGTTCCAGGAATCGTCCGGGAAGTAGACTTGGAGCGAGTGCACCGCCAACGAGAAGCCGATGAGGGTCAGGACCAGCGCGCGCCGTGCCAGCCCCATCGGCCTCGACGCCACGACCGCGGCGAACGCCGGCGTGAGCAGCAACGACCCCTCGCAGATGATGCGGTAGCCGTAGCTCCACCCCCCGAACCACTCGGTCCAGGTCGCGACCAGCAGGAGCAGCGGCACGGTGGCGACCAGCCCGATCGCGCCGAGAGGCACCCCTCCCTGGCCGCGCGCGACCGACCTCGCCTCACGCGCAGCACCGATCAGCGCCAGCAGGAGGAACGGCGAGTAAACGAACAGGCCGCGGCTCGGGGCGAACAGCAGACCGCCGAGACCCCCGAGCAGCGGCGTGTCAAAGTTGCCCATCTGGTAGTGCTTCGCCTGGGCGAAGACGAGGGGCGACCCGGTCGCGAGCACGTTGACCCACACCGTGATCAGGGCGAAGGGGAGCGCCCCGATCGCCGCCCAGGCCGCGGTCCGGCGCCTGCGCACGAGCACAAAGAGAAAGAGCACCAGCACCGGAAGGAGGTTGGGCGCCCTGCAGATGACCGCCCAGCCGAGCGCGGCACCGAGCAACAGTGCGCTCCCGGCCGTTTTCCGGTCGCGCGCGATCAGCAGGAGCGCGAGCGCCAGGCCGGCCATGCTCGGGCCGTGCTGCCAGAGGTCCTGGGAAGCCGAACTGAACGCGACCGTCCCGAAGGCGAACGCAAGCGTGGCGACGAGGGCGCCCGCGGGAGCGTATCGCCGCAGCGTAGCAAGCAGCAGCATGACGGCGACCGCCGTCCAGCATGCGGCGGTGAGCTTGGCGACGACATCGAGCAACACGAGACTCGGGGCCATCCTCGCCACCACTGGGACAAACATGAACGGCAGGCACGCCAGCGTGCTCCCCGGCGGATAGAAGGAGTAGAGGTGCCCGTTGGGCCCCTTGACCGTCTGCACGAGCAGCGGATCGATCACGGGCCGGAACTCGTCCACGTCGAGGTCGCCGCTCTCGATCAGGCTGATCGCGGCGAACGTCGCGAGCTGAGTGTCCATCTGGATCAGCCGTTTCGAGTTCGAGAGGTAGACGGTGAGCACGCCGACCCCGAGCAGCGCCAGGGCGAGGTCGGAGCGGAAGAGGCGGCGCTCCTCCCGACCCCGGTCCGTCATGGCCCATCGCACCGCCGCCCACAGGACCAGCAGCAGCAGTGCGAACATCACTTCGGCAAGCGTCACTTCCCAGGGGATCGGTTTCATCCCGGAGTCCCTGCAAGGCGGGGCACCTCACCACCGACTGGGATCGGCGGACGTCGCGGGTTCACCAGTTGGCCGGCGGTCTGCCGGGGCACCATTGGCTCGAGCCTACCGGCCGCGCCGGGAGCTGTCAACAAACTCCAGGGTCCGCGCCACCGCGACGCTATGGACCGAGGCGGAGCAGGAAGTGCTCCGCGATCCGGCTGTAGAGATGGGTGCGCGCCTGCTTCCCCTCGATGCCGTGCTTGAGGTTGGGGTAGAGCTGCAGCTCGTAGGGCTTACCCGCCTTGTAGAGCCGGTCCACGAACGCGAGCGTGTTGCCCCAGTGCACGTTGTCGTCGCCGGTGCCATGGATCAGCAGCAGCGCGCCCGTCAGCTTCTCGGCCTGGTTGACCGGTGACGAGTCGCGGTAGCCGTCGGGGTTCTCGGCCGGGAGCTTGAGGTAGCGCTCGGTGTAGATCGAGTCGTAGAGACGCCAGTCGGTCACCGGCGCGACCGCCGCACCCGCCCTGAAAACATCCGGGGCGTTGGTGAGCGAGTAGCAGGTCATGAAACCGCCGTACGACCACCCCCAGATCCCGATGCGGGATGCGTCCACGTACGGCAGCGTCTTGAGGTAGGCGGCGCCTGCCAGTTGGTCCTCGAGCTCCACCTTGCCGAGGCGACCGAGCAGGGCGCGCTCGAAATCCCTGCCGCGCCCAGCCGAGCCGCGGCCATCGATCGAGAAGACGAGGAACCCTCGGCTCGCGAGATACTGATGGAAGAGCGCCGTCCGCCCGCCCCACGCGTCCCGCACCACCTGCGCGTGGGGTCCGCCGTAGACGTAGACCACGGCCGGATACCTCTTCTTCGGGTCGAAGCCGGCGGGCCTGAGGAGGGACGCGTAGAGCACCGCGCTGCCCGGTCCCGTCACCGTCACGAACTCGGTCGTGCCGACGGCGTAGTCCCCGAGAGACGGCGGCTGGACAGGCACGACCTCGCGCAGCACCCTGCCCTCGGCGTCCAGGAGTCGCATCACCGGCGGCTGCGAAACGGTCGAGTAGGTGTCGAGCATGTAGCGGCCCCCGGGGGCCATCTCCACCGAGTGCGTGCCGGGGTCCTGGGTGAGGCGGTGCAGCTCGAGGCCGTCGGAGCGGGCGCGGTAGAGCTGGCGCTCCAGCGGGCTCGCCTCGCCCGCGGTGAAGTAGATCCACGTGCCGGGGTTGTCTTTCGAGACGAGCGATGCGACCTCCCATTTGCCATGGGTGATCGCCTTCGTCGACATCACACCGTTGACCGGGCCGATCACGCAGGGGTGCCGGTAGCCCGTGGCCTCCGAGCTCCAGAGGTAGGTGTCGGCGGTCAGGGGCACCGGGTCCTCGTCGAGGTTCAGCCACGCCGGGTCGCTCATGCCGAAGAGCGTCTCGACCCGACCGGAGGCGACCTCGAGCTGCCTCAGCTCGAGCCTGGTCTGGACCCGGTTGAGCACGACAAACCACACCGACTGGCTTCCCTTGGCCCAGCCGAGGCGCGGCAGGTACTCGGCGTCGCTCCCGCTCAACGCGTGGCCGCGCCGGGTGCGCGCGCCGCCCCTCGCCTCGACCTCCACCACCGAGAGCCCGACGACCGGGTTCGGGTCGCCCGGCTGCGGGTAGCACTGCCCCGTCGTCGTCGGATGGACCCCCAGGCGGTCCACGATCGGGTAGCGTGGCACCTTGGTCTCGTCGAACGTGAGGTA
>JALHTD010000403.1 GCA_022865555.1 Thermoanaerobaculaceae bacterium
CCGTGGTTCTGCTCCACGGACACGCCCTGGACCTGCGAGTTTGGGACGAGGTCGTACACCCGCTGGTCGACGCGGGGTACCGGGCGATCCGCTACGATCAGCGGGGCCACGGCCGCTCCAGCTCGCCCCCCTCGGGGTACCGCTGGGGCGACCACGCCGCCGACTTGGCGGAGGTGATCAACCGCCTCAGCGTTGCTCCCTCCCACGTGGTGGGTCTCTCGAAGGGGGGCGGGATCGCGCTGGAGCTCGCCCTGCGCAACCCGGACCTCGTTCGGTCGCTTGCCCTCGTGGCACCGCTGGTCCCGGACTTCACGCTTTCGGACGAGCTGATGGAGTCGTTCAGGGAGCGGGCGAGGGCGATCCGGACCCAGGGCGTGCAAACGGCACTGGGCGCGCTCTGGCTCACGCACCCGCTGCTTGCCTCCGCGGCGGCCATCCCCGGGACCCGGGAGCGTCTCGAGGCGATGGTCAACACGTTCCCAGCGGGGGAGTACCTGGCAGCCGAGCGCGACGCCCCCGACCGCACCTGGAAGCTCACCGACCGGCTCGGGGAGATGGCGGTCCCCACGCTGGTGGTGAGCGGCGAGCACGACATCCCCGACTTCGTGGCCATGGCCGCGCTGCTGGCCGAGAAGGTCCCCGGGAGCGTGCTGGAGGTGATCCAGGCCTGCGGTCACCTGGTCCCGCTCGAGCAGCCGCAGGAAGCGAACGAGGCGCTCCTCCGGTTCCTTCAAGCACAGGGATAGGCGTTGCCGCGGCGGTAGGCTGCGCCCCCGCCGGGTGGCCCGCGCTTGACGGTGATGCAGCCGTTGAGATAGAGTACCCGTCCCGGTTTGTCCGGGCTTGTGTTCTTTGGCAGTGATTCCTGGGACGAGGGCGGGCCCCAAGAGCCCGTGGGGGAAAGTGTCTCCCCGGGACGCCCGCCGGCAGCCCGCGGAGCAGGCGCGTAGCTCAGTTTGGTTAGAGCGCTACCTTGACACGGTAGAGGTCAGCGGTTCGAGTCCGCTCGCGCCTACCATACGTCGGCTCCGCTTGCGAGCAAGCTACAGGCGCGTAGCTCAATTGGTAGAGCGCATCCCTCACACGGATGAGGTCTGCGGTTCGAGCCCGCACGCGCCTACCACACTTTGGGCGTGGCACGTGGCTGCTGCCGTCCCCGTGTAGGAGGACGGCTTTTTTGTTGTGTGCCGATCGTGGGCGCAAGCGAGCGAAACGATCGGTTTGGCGAAAGGGGACCGGGAGTACCGGCAATGAGCAAAGGCAACATCCAATTGACCCTGCCGGACGGCAGCGTGAGGGAGTTCCCCGCGGGGGCGACACCGCTCGAGGTGGCGCGCTCGGTAGGGGAACGTCTGGCCGCGGCCGGGGTGGCAGGGCAGCTGGACGGCGAGATCGTGGACCTGCGTGCGCCGATTGGGCGGTCGGGAAAGTTCCGCGTGCTGACCCCGCGCGACTCCGAGGCGGGCGTCGTCATCCGCCACTCGGCGGAGCACGTGCTCGCGGATGCCGTCGAGCGCGTGTTCCCCGGCACCATCATCGACGCCGGCCGGCAGGACCACTCCGAGAAGTTCCAGTACGATTTCCGCGTCGACCACGCCTTCACTCCGGAGGACCTGGAGCGCATCGAGCAGGAGATGGCCCGCATCGTCAAGGAGGGCAAACCTTTCGAGCGGCAGGTCGTTAGCCGCAAGGAGGCCGCCGAGATCTTCCGCAAGCGCAAGGAGGAGATCAAGCTCATCCGCCTGGAGGACATCCCCGAGGGCGAGGACATCACGCTCTTCCGCCACGGCGACTTCGTGGACCTCTGCCGCGGCCCGCACGTCCAGCGCACCGACCAGATCGGCGCCTTCAAGCTGCTCGAGACCTCCGGCGCGTACTTCAAGGGCGACGAGCGCAACGAGATGCTCCAGCGAATCTACGGCACCGCATTCGCGACCAAGGAGGAGCTGGACAGCTACTTCGCCAAGATCGAGGAGGCGCGGCGCCGCGACCACCGCCGGCTTGGCAAGGAGCTGGACCTCTTCTCGTTCTCCCCGCTGGCCCCGGCTTCGCCCTTCTTCCACCCGCGCGGTACGATCGTCTACAACGAGCTGGTCGCCCTCATGCGGGAGCTGTACCAGGAATTCGGCTACGAGGAGGTCATCACCCCGCAGCTGTTCGACGTGGACCTGTGGAAGCGCTCGGGGCACTACGACCACTACCGCGAGAACATGTTCTTCTCGGACGTGGAGGGGCGCGAGTTCTCGATGAAGCCCATGAACTGCCCTGGCCACTGCCTGATCTACTCGACTCACGCCCACTCCTACCGCGAGCTGCCGGTGCGCTTCGCCGACTTCGGGCGGCTGCACCGCTACGAGCGCTCCGGCGTCGTGCAGGGGTTGACCCGGGTGCGCACGTTCTCCATCGACGACGCGCACATCTTCTGCACGCCGGCACAGATCGGGCAGGAGGTATCGTCGCTGTTCGAGCTGATGTTCCGCGTCTACGGAATCTTCGGCTTCCAGCAGCCGGCGATCTACCTGTCCACCAGGCCGGAGAAGGCTATCGGCGAGGAGGCGCTGTGGCGGAACGCCGAGGCGCAACTCGAGCGGTGCCTCAAGGAGCGCGGCGTCGAGTACACCCTCAACCCGGGCGAGGGTGCCTTCTACGGTCCGAAGATCGACTTCGTCGTGCTCGACGCGATCGGCCGCGAGTGGCAGCTCGGAACCATTCAGCTCGACTTCAACCTCCCCGACCGCTTCGACCTGACCTACGTCGGGGATGACGGCACCGAGCAGCGCCCGGTGATCATCCACCGCGCCGTGCTGGGCTCCGTCGAGCGGTTCTTCGGCGTGATGCTGGAGCACTTCGCCGGAGACCTGCCGCTGTGGCTCACCCCCGAGCAGGCGCGCGTGCTGCCGGTCTCGGACCGCTTCATGGACGCTGGCCGGGCCGTACGCGACCGCCTGGTCCAGGCCGGCTTGAGGGCCGAACTGGACGAGCGCTCGGAGAAACTCGGCGCTAAGATCCGCGACGGGGAGCTGGCGAAGATCCCTGTGCTCCTGGTCGTGGGGGCCCGCGAGGCCGAGTCCGGGGGTGCGAGCGTGCGGGTGAGGCACCGCGGCGACCTGGGCACCAAGGATCTGGACGAGGTGATCGCGACGATGACGACCACGGTGCACAAACGTGTTTTGAACCCATGGCCGGAGGTGCAGTGAGCCTCCGGCTTTCGTCTGGGACGAGTGTGGGGCGGGCGCCCTCGCCCGCCACGAGAGTATTGGGATGCGCGGCCGGGGGCGGCCGCGCCACTGAAAGACATGCGGCCGGGGCTGGCCGCGCTACCTGGAGGTTTTGATGCCGAAGATCAAGACGTTGCGGGCGGCCGCGAAGCGGTTCAAGAAGACCGGAACCGGGAAGTTCACGCGTCGCCAGGCTTTTCACACCCACATCCTGACCAAGAAGACCGCCAAGCGGAAGCGCCACCTGCGGGACGAGGCGCTGGTCTCGCCGGCGGACGCGAAGAACGTGGAGCGCATGCTCCCGTACGCGAAGTAGGAGGCCGGCATGCGCGTCAAGCGTGGACACAACCGGGTACAGCGCCGCAAGAAGGTCCTCAAGCTCGCCAAGGGGTACTTCCTGACGAAGCACAACGCCTATCGCATGGCGAAGCTGCAGGTGGAGCGCTCGCTCCAGTTCGCCTACCGTGACCGGCGGCAGCGCAAGCGCTCCATGCGTAGCCTGTGGATCATCCGCATCAACGCGGCTGCGCGGCAGCTCGAGATGTCGTACTCGCAGCTCATTGCTGGGCTGAAGGCGGCCGGGTGCGAGCTCGACCGCAAGGCGCTTGCAGACCTCGCGGTGCGCGACACGGAGAGCTTCGCGGAGCTCGTGAAGACCGCGAAGAAGGGCCTGGAAGCCAAGCCGGCCGCGTAGATGGCACTCGAGACCCTGGAGCGAGCGCGCCAGGAGTTCCTCGCGGCGCTTGCCGAGGCGGGCAGCGACCCCGCCAGGGTGGAGGCCGTCCGCGTGCGCTTCGCCGGGCGGCGCTCGGGGATGCTGCGTGACCTCGAGGAGGCGCTCAAGTCGCTGCCGCGCGAGGAGAAGCCCGCCTACGGGAAGGCCCTGAACGACCTCAAGAAGCTCATCGAGGAGAGCCTGACGGCGGCGCAGAGGGTGGCCGAGGACCCGGGCAAGCGGCGCGAAGCGGTGGACGTCACCCTGCCGGGTCGCATGCCCGTGGTCGGGGCCTACCACCCGGTGACCCTCGTGCGGCGGGAGATCGAGGAGATCTTCCTGCGCATGGGGTATTCGGTGGCCGACGGCCCCGAGGCCGAGGACGACTGGCACAACTTCGAGGCGCTCAACTTCCCCCCGGACCACCCGGCCCGCGACAGCCAGGACACGTTCTTCCTCAAGGGTGGCCTGCTGCTCCGCACGCACACCTCGCCCGTGCAGATCCGCACGATGGAGGAAACGCCGCCGCCGATCCGCGTGATCATCCCCGGCCGCGTGTACCGCTGCGACTCGGACCTGCGCCACTCGCCGATGTTCCACCAGGTCGAAGGCTTGGTAGTGGACGAGGGGATCTCCTTCAGCCACCTCAAGGCGACCCTCGAGGCTTTCGTGCACGTGCTCTTCGACCCGCGCCTGAAGGTACGGTTCCGCCCCTCATTCTTCCCCTTCACCGAGCCCTCGGCCGAGGTGGACATCACCTGCGTGCTCTGCCTCGGCAAGGGGTGCCCGATGTGCTCCGGGACCGGCTGGATCGAGATCCTCGGCGCCGGCATGGTGGACCCGCGCGTGCTGCGGGCCTGCAAGCTCGACCCCGAGAGGTACAGCGGGTTCGCCTTCGGCTGCGGCCTCGACCGCGTCGCGCTTCTCAAGTACGGGCTCCCCGACCTGCGCCTGCTCTTCGGAGGAGACGAGCGCCTGCTGCGCCAGTTCGAGGGGGTGAAACGGTGAGGTTCTCCCTCGCCTGGTTGCGCGAGCACCTCGAAGGCGACACGCCGGCCGCCGAGATGTCGGACCGGCTCACCGCGGCCGGCATGAACGTCGAGCTCCAGGAGCCCGCGGGGGACGACCTCATCTGGGACGTGGACGTCACTGCCAACCGCCCCGACGCGATGAACCACCGTGGCCTGGCCCGGGAGGCCGCGGCCGCGGGGTGCGGCACCCTCAAGCCCCTGGTGCACGAGGTCCCGGAGGGCGCGACCCCGATCGGCAAGCTCGCCAAGCTCACGGTGGAGGACGCCGCGTGCTGCCCGCGGTACTGCGCCCGCGTCGTGCGCGGCGTGAAGGTGGGGCCCTCGCCGGCGTGGCTCGCCACACGGCTCGAGCGCTGTGGGATCCGCCCGATCAACAACATCGTTGACGCCACCAACTGCGTGCTGCTCGACGTCGGCCACCCGCTCCACGCCTTCGACCTCCCCCTGCTCGCGGGCTCTGAGATCAGGGTCCGCCGCGCCCGCGCCGGCGAGCCGATCCAGACCCTCGACGGCGTCGCCCGTGCGCTGACTCCGGAGGACCTGGTGATCGCCGATGGGGCTCGGGCCGTGGCCGTGGCCGGCGTCATGGGCGCCGCCAACACCGAGATCGGGCCCGCCACCAGGGACGTTCTGATCGAGTCCGCTTACTTCGACCCGCGCTCGGTTCGCCGCACCGCCAGGCGCCTCGGCCTCTCGACCGAGGCCTCGCACCGCTTCGAGCGCGGCGCCGACCGGGCGATGGCCCGCAGCGCAGTGGACCTGGCCGCCGAGCTGATCGTGCGCCTGGCCGGCGGCGAGGTAGCCGCCGGGGTGCTGGATTCGGCGCCCGAGCTGCTCGCCCCGCGCACCATCGCGTTCTCGCTCGAGCGCCTTTCGGCTTTCGCCGGCTGCGAGATCCCGCGCGACTTCGTGGTCCGGACGCTCTCGGCTCTGGAGCTGGCGCCGCAGGTCGCGGGGGACACCGTCACCTGCACGGTGCCGAGGCACCGGGTGGACCTGGAGCTTCCCGAGGATCTCTACGAAGAGGTGCTGCGCCACTTCGGGTACGAGAACGTCCCCTCGGCTCTCCCCGCGTTTGCCGTGAAACCCGGCGAGCGGCTCGGCAGCTGGCCGCTCACCGAGCGGGCGCGTGACGCGCTGGTGGCTGCGGGCGCCGCAGAGGCTTTCACCTACAGCTTCGCGTCCCATGAGCTCGAGAGCGCGACGGCCGCTTCCCCCCTGGCGGACCGCGGCGAGGTCGTGACTCTGGAGAATCCGCTCTCCGCACGCCTGGCGGTGATGCGGCGGTCGTTGCTCGCCGGTCTCGTGGAGGCCGCGGGCGGCAACCTGCGGCGGGGAGCCGAGCGTGTGCTCCTGGGCGAGGTGGGACGGGTGTTCTTCGCCAGGGGCGCGGAGATCGCGGAAGAGGAGCGCCTCGCCCTCGCCCTTGCCGGCACGGTGGGAGCGTGGGATGCGGTGCGGCAGGCCGACTTCCTGGACCTCAAGGGAGTGCTCGAGGTCGTGCTGGCCGAGCTCGGCGTGAACGACCCCGTCTGGCGCCCGTCCACCGTGCCGCTGCTCGCGCCCGGCGAGGGCGCCGAGGTGCTGGCGGGGCATCGTGTCGTCGCAGTGGCGGGTCGCCTCGCCGACCCGGTGGCCGAGGCGTTCGACCTCCCCGCGCCACTCTGGGTGGCCGAGCTCGATCTGGCCGCAGCCGAAGCGGGGCAGGTGCCCACATCCCGGTCTCTGCCCCGGTTCCCGGCGGTGACGGCCGACCTCACCATGCGTCACGAGCTTTCGCTCTCGTACGCGGAGCTGCTCGCAGCCGTGCGCGCCGCCGGGTCGGAGTGGCTCGAGGACGTTTCCCCGGTCGTGCGGTACCGGGGTGAGGGCGTTGGCGCGGACGAGGTCAAGACCACGCTGCGCCTGGTGTACCGTCACCCCGAGCGCTCCCTGACGCAGGACGAGGTGAACGCCGCGCACTTCACGCTCATGGACACGCTTGCCCGCAGGCTTGCAGTGAGCTTCCAGTAGGAGGCCGCATGGACGTCTTTGCCGCTCTCGAGGAACGTGTTGAGAAGCTGATCACGGGCTACAAGGAGCTTCAGTCGCGCCTCGCGGCCCTCGAAGAGGAGAACCGAAAGCTGCGCTCCGGTGACGAGGCCGGTTCCCACCTCTCCGAGCGCATCATTCAGCTCGAGACCGAGCGCAGCGAGATCCGCGCCCGTCTGGAGAAGCTGCTCAAGAACGTCGCCGCCCTCGAACTTTGATTTGCCCCACGGGTCGGTGTGCTCGCACGTCCTACCGCAGGCAGGACTCGCGGCGCCTCCGCGAGCGACCCGACTGCGCCGCCCGGCGTGTGGTCCCTCGGCGTCGGCGTGAAACCGCCGCGCCGTCTCCCCCCGCCGGCCGGCGCGTCGGGGGCCCGCTCGCTCCGGCGGGATGGCACTACCGACCCGCGGGGCTGGGCTCACCCCCACCCAACCGCAGCAGTGCGGCGGCCTGCGGAGCGATGGCCGCCCCACCCGCCGGGCGGAATTTCTCCACCCACCCGGAAGAACTGGCAACGCCCCCAGAAACCATGAGGGCCTGGCACGCAAGAGCCTCCACTTTCCCAACCTCATGGTTTCAAGTCGAAGGGTGGTGGTGTGAAATCGCCCCGCGGGCCACGGGAGCCATGCCGGCGGGCAGTGCTCTCGGGTCGCACGCGCAGGCGGGTCGGAGGGCTGGGCTCGACGCCCAGCGCGAGCGACCGCTTCAGGCCCGCGGGGCAAGAAGAAAGCCACGCAGTGAAGAAATTGTGGTCCTGCTCACGTTTGGAGCCTGGACAAATGACCGTTGCGGTCGAAAGATACAAGGAGGAGACGCCACCGTGTGGAAGAAGGCGGAGCCCGAGCGGAGCGAGCGGCGCGAACCGGGACCGGTCGGAGGCCAGACGCCCACCGGGGTTGGCGCAGCTTCATCACAGTTCGGAGGAGGTCTAATGGCAGCGGAACGTCCAGGCGACCGTGCGATCATCGGCCCCTCCATCACCATCAAGGGGGACGTCACCGGCGAGGAAGACCTCGTGATCCAGGGACGGATCGAGGGGAAGGTGGACCTCGCGCAACACAACGTCACGGTCGGCTCCAACGGCCGGATCAAGGCCAACATCTTCGGACGCAACGTGACGGTGGAAGGGGAGGTCGAGGGCGACCTGCGCGCCGAGGAGCACATCGCCATACGCAAGTCCGGCAAGGTGCACGGCAACGTCTCCGCCCCGCGCGTGACCATCGAGGACGGAGCGATGTTCAAAGGAAGCATCGACATGGAACGCAAGGCGGCGCCCCGGCCCGCGGCCAACCCATCCGTCGCGGCCGTAGCAATCCCGTCGCCGGCCCCCGGCGGCGCGGTTGGAGGCGGCATGCAGGCGCGGCCGGGCGAGCCAAGGCACCCCGAGCAGAAACACCCCGAGCGGAGCGGCTGAAGGGGCCGCTCGGAGAGCACCGGTGCCCTGGCATCTCCGGCGCGAGTCTCCTCAGGCGACCCAACCGCGGCGTGAGTTCGCCGAACCGCTGGAACCCCAGCCACCCCTGTACCGCTCCCCCACGCTCAGGGCACTCGTTTCACGCCTCACGAGCGAGGATGGGTACCACGTTCTCGACCTCGGCGGGGCCGCCGGCGCGAACGTGGAGTTCTTCTCGCGTTTCTCGAGCCGGCTGCAGATTGCAGATCTCCCCGACGCCCTCGCCTCCGGAGACCTGCGATCGCTGCTGCTGGCCGACCCGTCCGCGGCCTTCCGCAAGGTCCTCCCGGTGACTCGAGATCCCTTCGACGTCGTGCTCGCCTGGGACGTCCTGAACTACCTGACTCGCGAGCAGCTCGGATGCCTCGCCGCACGCCTCGGCAGGGTTTGCAGCCAGCGCGCGCTGATGCTGGCGTTTGTCTCGACGACGAGGGAGATGCCCAGCGTCCCGATGGTTTTCAAGATCGTGGATGAACAGACGCTCTTCCTGCAGCCGCGCTCGCCCGCCATCCGGCAGAGCCCGCGTTTCCCCCCGGCCGAGATTGAGCGACTGATGTCCGGGTTCGCGGTCGTGCAGTCGGTTCTGATGCGCCACGGTGTCCAGGAGTACCTCTTCATCCGGTCCTAGGACACCTGTCCGGTGCCTCTCCACTCGGGGCCATTGGAGGGGGAGCCAGAACCCGTCGCACCAGGCACGCCGTCGGAGGCTCAGCGGCCGTCGGCGGGGTTGGGGCGGAAGACGTCTGGCATCCAGGTACTCTTCGGGTCCACGGTGACCGAGCAGTGGTCGAGGATGCCAAGCTCGTGGTACATCGGGTGGTCCTGGTGCACGACGATCCCCACCGCGTCGTGGCCGCCGCGGCGGTACCTCGGCGCGGCCACGGCCATGCAGACGAGCAGCACCAGCAGCGCCGCGACCCAGACGCGGGCAAGCCGCTCGACCCGCTCGCGCATGCGGCTGCGCAGGAGGACAGCGACCCAGAGCACGGGCGGCAGCACGGCCGCGTGCAGGACCGAGAACCCCTGCCACGCCATGATGGTGGTGGGTGACAGCGCGAAAGACAGCACGGCGGCCCCGAACGTCCACACCACGTAGCCGTGAAGCCACGCGCGGTCGCTTATCCCCGCCGGCGGCTGGCGCCACCGATGCCGGTTGCGCCGCCACATCCAGACGGCGGCCATCACGGGAACCGCCACGCTGACCACCCCGATCGCCGTCGCGAGGACGCTCAGCGACGGCCCGAGCCATCGGCC
>JALHTD010000404.1 GCA_022865555.1 Thermoanaerobaculaceae bacterium
CTTCACTGTTCGCAGGCGCGCCGCGCGCCAAGGCCGCAACCCGGCCACCGGCGCCACGATCAAGATCCCGGCTCGCGCCTACCCTGCGTTCAAGGCGGGCAAGACCCTCAAGGAGAAGGTCGCGAAGTAGACCCTTACCCTGTGGTTTTATCTCGGGGCGCGGGCGACCGCGCCCTGTCTATTTATCGCGGGGGGCTCTGCGGCGGCCCACCACACCACCCGCCACAGAAGTGCCCCCCGAACCCCCCACGCTCGCGGGGAGTGAATCCCCGCTCGCTGGTTTTTCGCGGGGGGCTCTGCGGCCCCGTCGTACATTGCGGGGGGTCCCGCGTCCGCTCCCCCGCCACCCGGACGCTCTTGACCCTATGAGCCGCGGGCGCCGAACTGAGGTACACTTCCAGGCGCTCGCCCTGGGGGCGGGCGGGGACGGTGTTGGCCCCGGGGTGGTGGCGGGATGGGCTGGTTTGTAAGCAAAAACTGTGCCGTAGTGTAGGAAGGGCTTAGAAACACAAGATGTTGGGGCAGATGCCCGTCGAGGACCCCATATGTTGCGGTGACCCTCTTGACAAGGATGTCAGGGCGCTCTAGATTCGAATCGAAAAGTTCAAGTATCACTTGAACTCTTGATTTTTTCGGGAAGGGGGCTGGGATGTCTGCGGAACCATCTTCGCTTGCCGTTGCCGCCAGTCGCCGCCCCGATGCGCAGGGAGTGTTGGTGCGGCGCCTGTTTACCGATGGGGAGCACCACCCCTTCGACCTGGTGCGGTGGGAGCTGCGCACCGCCCGCATCACCGGCAGCGACGGCGCGGTGGTTTTCGAGCAGACCGACGCGGAGGTCCCCGAGTTCTGGTCACAGACCGCGACCAATATCGTCGCGCAGAAGTACTTTCATGGGCACCTCGGCACCCCAGAGCGGGAGAGCTCGGCGCGCCACCTGATCTCCCGCGTTGTGGGCACGATCGTGGAGTGGGGGCGCACGGGCGGGTACTTCGCCGACGCCGCCTCAGAGCACGCCTTCGAGCACGAACTGTGCCACCTGTTGCTGCACCAAATGGTCTCGTTCAACTCGCCGGTTTGGTTCAACGTCGGCATCGAGTCTCGTCCCCAGTGCTCCGCGTGCTTCATCAACTCGGTGCGCGACTCGATGGACTCGATCCTGGACCTCGCGAAGACCGAGGGGATGCTGTTCAAGTACGGCTCGGGCACCGGGTCGAACCTGTCCGTGCTGCGGTCCTCGCGTGAGCCGCTTGCGGGCGGCGGCACCGCCTCGGGGCCGGTTTCATTCATGCGCGGGTTTGACTCCTTCGCCGGCGTCATCAAGTCGGGTGGCAAGACCCGGCGCGCGGCCAAGATGGTGATCCTCAACATCGACCACCCGGACGTCGCACAGTTCATCAGGTGCAAGGCGGAGGAGGAGAAGAAGGCTCACGTCCTGATCACGGCCGGTTACCCGCCCGGGTTCGACCAGGAGGGCGGCGCCTACGACTCGATCCAGTACCAGAACGCGAACCACTCCGTGCGTGTGACCGACGAGTTCATGCGGGCCCTCGAGGACGATGGGTGGTGGGAGACCCGTGCCGTCACGACAGGCGACGTGATGGGGCGCTACCGGGCCCGCGAGTTGATGTGCATGATCGCCGAGGCGGCGTGGGTGTGCGGCGACCCGGGCCTCCAGTACGACACCACCGTCAACCGCTGGCACACCTGCAAGAACACGGGCCGGATCAGCGCCTCCAACCCGTGCTCGGAGTACATGTTTCTCGACGACTCTGCGTGCAACCTGGCGTCGTTGAACCTCATGCGGTTCGTGGACGAGAAGGGGAACTTCCTCACCGAGGCTTTCCGCCACGCCGTGGACGTCACGATCCTGGCGCAGGAGATCCTCGTCGACTTCGGCAGCTACCCCACACCCACGATCGCGGCGAACTCGCACGACTACCGGCCGCTCGGGCTCGGCTATGCCAACCTGGGCGCGTTGCTGATGGCCGAGGGCATCCCCTAGGACTCGCCCGAGGGGCGGGCGTACGCGGCCGCGATCACCTCGCTGATGTGCGGCGAGGCGTACCTCCAGTCGGCGCGGATCGCCGAGGCGCTTGGGCCCTTCCCCGGGTATGCGGTCAACCGGGAGCCGATGCTCGAGGTGATCGCGATGCACCGCGACGCCGCGCACCGCGTCCCGACGCGCGGGGTGCCGCTGGAGCTTCGCCGCGCCGCCACGGACTCCTGGGACACCGGACTCGACCACGGCAGGCAGTTCGGCTACCGGAACGCCCAGGTCACGGTGCTGGCGCCCACGGGCACGATCGGCTTCATGATGGATTGCGACACCACCGGCATCGAGCCCGACCTCGCGCTCGTCAAGGTCAAGCGCCTGGTGGGCGGCGGAACCATGAGGATCGTGAACCAGACGGTGCCCCGTGCCCTCGCGAAGCTCGGGTACGACGAGGAGAGCCGCACGACGATCCTCAAGCACCTCGAGGCCACGGGCACCATCGAGGGCGCGCTCGGCCTCAAGGACGAGCACCTCCCGGTTTTCGACTGCGCGTTCAAGGCGGTCTCGGGCACACGATTCATCTCGCCGCTGGGGCACCTGCGGATGATGGGCGCGGCGCAGCCTTTCCTGTCCGGTGCGATCTCCAAGACCGTGAACGTCCCGGAGAACACGACCCCGGAGGAGATCGAGAAGCTCTACCTCGAGGCGTGGAAGCTGGGCCTCAAGGCGGTGGCTGTCTACCGCGACAACTGCAAGGGCTCTCAGCCGCTGGCCGCAGCGGGCGGGCAGGTCGGGCAGCCCGCGTTCCAGCCGGTCCGGCGCAAGCTCCCGGACGAGCGGGTGGCGATCACCCACAAGTTCTCAGTCGAGGGGCAGGAGGGGTACGTCACCGTCGGTCTGTATGAGGACAGCAAGCCAGGGGAGCTCTTCATCACGATGGCGAAAGAAGGGTCCACGCTTTCTGGCGTGATGGACGCCTTCGCGACCGCAATCTCGCTGACGCTGCAGTACGGCGTGCCGCTGAAGTTCCTGGTCAACAAGTTCTCCCACGTGCGCTTCGAGCCGGCCGGCTGGACCAACAACCCCCAGATCCCCTACGCGAAGTCGGTGATCGACTACATCTTCCGCTGGCTCGCCGCAAAGTTCCTCGCCCCCGAGGAGCAGGCGGCCGTTGGCGTGCAGCCGCTGCCGAGCGAGGAGGGCAGGACACCGACGCAACCGACACCGCAGCAGCCCCCGCTGCCGGGGTTCGAGCTGTCGGAGGGGGCGCAGCTGTTCGTAAACCAGGCGGACGCGCCACCCTGTCCGACCTGCGGGATGATGATGGTGCGCAGCGGTTCCTGCTACAAGTGCGACAACTGCGGCACCGTTCAGGGGTGTTCCTAGGACCGCCTGTGCTCAGGCGGTGAAAAGGCCGGGGTTCCTGCCCCGGCCTTCGTTGGCTCAGGCTCGGCTCACGTGCCGCCCAGGATGCCCTTCTTGAGGCCGGCGTCCGCAGGCTTGGTCCCGAGCCAGACCGCGAACATCGCGTCGGCGAAGTCCTTGCCCGGGATCACACCGGCTTCTTTGCCCTTCAGCTCCAGCCTCGTGCCGGTGCCGGGGATATACGTGATCACCGCCTGCTCGCCGCTCGCCATGTCCGGCCAGAGCGCGCAGAACTCATCGAGACGGGCCTTCAAGGCCGGCAGCGCAGCGGCGGAGTTGTTCGCGAAGCCCTCGCGCCACGCCTCGGTCAGCTTGTCCTTCTCGACGTTCTTGTAGAGGAAGTGCATCACGACCTGCTTGGCCTCGTCGGCCGCGATGATCGCCACCGCGTCGTGGCTGGGCGTCGCGAGGTAGAGACCGGCCACGTAGACCTTCACCTTGAGCATCGTCTTGGTGCGCACTCCCATGCCGTTGAGCTTCAGAGTGCTGTCGTTGACAGTCGTCGTGTCGGGCAGCGTGACCCCGGTAAGCTCCATCGCAGCCGCCGGAACCGCCGCCAGAGCGAGCGCAACGCATGCAATCCATCGAACTCTCATCGGACCCCCTCGTCGCCGCCTGACTGGTATGTTGGCGCCAACTCTACGGGGTCAGTGGCCGGTGTGCAAGTGTGGGCGCGACGCACCCCACCCGGTGCCCCGCCGGCTCCGCACTAGCCGAATGTGGTGAGGATCTGCTTCAGCTCGGCCACGGTCGGCACCCTGCCAGAGACGACGACCTTGCCGTCCACCAGCACGGCTGGCGTGAGGACCACGCCAAGGGCGGCAAGTTGCTTGACGTCGCGGACGTGCGAGATGTCCGCCGCGAGGTTGAGCGCGGCACACGCGTTGAACACGTTGCGCTCGGTGACCTCGCAGCGCGGACAGCCGGGACCGGCGATCTGGATCTTCATTGCCCCCTCCTCAGCGAACGAGTGCTCCGAAAACAACACCCGTGGCCGTCGCCATCACGATGACAAGGGCGATATACGTGATGGTCTTCTTCGGCCCGAGATACGAGTTGATCACCAGCATGCTGGGCAGTGACAGCGCCGGGCCGGCGAGGAGCAGCGCGAGCGCGGGCCCTTGGCCCATGCCGGAGCCGAGCAGGGTCTGCAGGATCGGCACTTCGGTCAGCGTCGCGAAGTACATGAACGCGCCGACGATCGCCGAAGCCAAGTTGGCCAACAGCGAGTTGCCCCCTACCGAGGAGGCCACCCACGAGGATGGGATCAGCCCGGCGTCGAGACCGGGACGGCCCATCAGCCAGCCCGACACGAGGATGCCGCCGAGCAGGAGAGGTGTGATCTGCTTGGCGAAGCTCCACGTGGCCTGCATCCAGCCTGACAACTCCTCGCGGTTGAACCAGCGCACGATCATCCAAGTCAGCACGGCCAGAAGCACAATCGTCAGCGGCCAGTGGATGCGATAGACCGCCGCGAACACGCCGATCGCCTGGTTCGGCGCGCCCCAGTTGGCGAAGACCAGGATCGCGATCATCGTCCCCAGGAAAGTCGCGTCCTGCAAGCCGGTCCGGCGTGGGGTCTCGCCTCCGCCGGTGACGGCAAAGGGGTCGGGACCGTTGGCCAGGCGTGCCTCGTCTTCCTTGCGGAACAGCGTGGCCATGATCAGCCCGATGACCACGGCAAATGCGACGGCGCCGACGGCACGGGCGATGCCGATCCGCAAGCCCAGCACCCGGGCGGTCAGGATCATGGCCAGCACGTTGATCGCCGGCCCGGAGTAGAGGAACGCGATCGCCGGCCCGAGCCCCGCGCCGCGACGGTAAATCCCTGCGAACAGCGGCAGCACCGTACAGGAGCACACCGCCAGCACCGCCCCGGAGATGGAGGAGACGCCGTAGGCCACGGGCCGCGGCGCGGAGGCGCCGAGGTAGCGCATCACCGCGCCCTGGCGGACAAAGTGGCTGATCGCGCCGGCGATGAAGAACGCCGGCACCAGGCAGAGCAGCACGTGCTGCCGGGCGTAATCCTTGAGGAGGTTCAACCCCTCAAGGAACGCCCCCTGCACGCGCGGGTGCTGGATGGGGAGGAAGTAGGCGGCTAGGAAGACGCCGACCAAGATCAGCAGTTTGGTACGTTCTTTCACGGTCTCTCCAGATCGGGCGGGGTCGGGGCGCCCGTCTACAGCACGTTTGCTCATGCGATCCCGAGCAGCTGTTTGACCTCCTCGGTCTTGGGGATGTGGCCGGAGATCACTACCCTGCCGTCGAAGACAACGCCGGGCGAGGCCATCAGCCCCAGCTCGACCATTCGGTCGATCGACTCGTTCTTGATCACCTGGCAGGACAGCCCGGCGCTCTCGACGACGTGCTGCACGACACGGTACGTCTCCTTGCAGCGCGAGCATCCGGGTCCGAGGATCTCGATGGTTTTCGGGGTATCACTCATGCGCATGCTCTCCTTTCAGAGCTCGTGTCTTCAGGCCAGGGCGAGGCGCACGAGCCAGACAAGAATGGCCGCGCCCACGGCCGCCAGGATCACGCCAAACACCCGGTGCAGCCGGTTGGCCCACACCGCTGCACGGCTGCCCAGGTACGCAACGGCGAAGCCCGAGGCGGTGCCCGCCGCAAGGAGCAGCACGACGTGTCCCAGGGAGTAGGCGGCGAGCAGCGTCGTTCCCCACAGCACCTTGCGCTCGAAGGCCACGAGCGACAGAACTACGACCAGGATGGGCGTGGCGCACGGAGACGAAAGCGTGCCGGTGAGGGCACCCAGGCCAAACGCTCCCGCGAGCCCCGCGCCGCGGAAGCGCTTCCCGTCGAGCTGCGGGAGCGGGAGCTGCACGAGACCGGCAAGGTGCAACCCCATCGCGATCAGGACGACCGCAAGGAGTGCCTTCCAGAGCCAGCCCACGTCGCCGATGAGCGAGCCGGTGAGGGCCGCGAACGCCCCGAGCGCGGTGAAGCAAAGTGCCAGGCCAGCGACGAAGGCGAGCGAGAGGGTGAGGGCCCGACCTCGCGTCGTCGCGCCGCCACCCACCGTCGCGATCACCAGCGGCACCGCAGCCAGCACGCAGGGGCTCGCCGACGAGACCACACCGCCCAGGAAGACGAGCAACAGCATCACCAGCGGCGGAGCTGCGGCGGCGCTTTGTGCCATCGACTGGAGGAGCGATTCCATCAGAGGATGCCGAGCTTTTTCAGTGTGGCCTGGAACTCATCGGGCGGGAAGTACCCCATGTGACGGAACACCTCCTCGCCTTTTGGGTTGAAAACCACCTGCGTGGGCATCACGATGATCCTGTGTTGGCGCGCGACCTCAGGGTGCTGCTGAATCCAGAAGTTGTGGACGCGTGCCTTCTTGCCTAACGTCGCCTGCAAGTCCTGAAGGACCGGTTGCATGTGCATGCACGGGATGCAGTGCTCGCCCCCGAACTCGACGATGAGCCAAGTACCGGATGCGAGGGCGGCGTCGAGCTGCTGCGGCTCGAGCGCCACAACCTCAGGACGGGGTTTGGCGCCAGAGGTCGCCGGGGCGGCCTGCATCGCGACGGCCAGTACGAGCGAGAGGCTGCAGCAGATGAGGATTGCGCGCATTTAGCTCTCCCTTGATCAGAGCCGGGCGTTGAAGGCATACCCGACCAGCAGGATGCCAAACGCGCCCACGCCGATGAACGCGGCGATGAACCGAGGACGGAGGGCCCTGCGCAGGGTGACCGTCTCGGGAAGAGTCAGGCCGATGACGGCGATCACGAACCCGAGCGCGGCCGCGCACACCTCCGGCGCGCTCACGAGCGGGCCTCCGCGGTGGCGAACCACCCCCGGGTCGCCAGGCACACGCGGCACACCGACAGCATGACCGGAACCTCCACCAGCACCCCAACCACGGTCGCCAGCGCAGCGCCGGAGCCGGCGCCGTACAACGCGATCGCCGTCGCGACCGCCAGCTCAAAGAAGTTTGACGCGCCGATCAGTGCGCCGGGCGCGGCCACCGCGTACTCGACCTTGAACAGCTTCATCAAGCCGTAGGTCAGCGAAGCGTTGAAGTAGACCTGGATCAGGATCGGCACGGCGATCAAGAGCACATGGAACCACCGGGTGGTGATGTTCTCCGCCTGGAACGCGAAAATGAACACGAGCGTGGCGAGCAGGGCCAGCACGGTCACCGGATGGAAGAACGCGACGAACCGGTCGTTGAACCACTCGATCCCGCGGGAGTGGATCAACCACGAGCGCGAGATCATCCCCGCGGCGAGCGGGATCACCACGAAAATCGCCACCGAGTAGAGCAGCACCTTGAACGGCACCTCGAGTCCCGAGGTGCCCGTGACAAGGAACTTCACGACCGGTGCAAACGCGACCAGCATCACTAGGTCGTTGACCGAGACCTGGACCAGCGTGTAGGCGGGGTCACCGTCGGCAAGGTACGACCAGACGAACACCATGGCGGTGCACGGCGCCGCCGCGAGGATTATGACGCCGGCGATGTACTGGCTGGCCAGCTCCGCGCCGATCAGCGGCAGGAACAGATGCCTGAAGAACAGCCAGCCGAAGAAGGCCATCGAGAACGGCTTGACCAGCCAGTTGACGACGAGGGTGACGACGAGGCCGCGAGGCCTCTGACCGACCCGGGCGATCGACGCGAAGTCGATCTTGAGCATCATCGGGTAGATCATCAGCCAGATGAGCACCGCGATCGGGATGTTGATCTGGCTGCCGGAACCGAACTCCATCCCACGGAGCGCCGCGATGAGCCCCGGGAAGGCCTTGCCCAGCACGACGCCCACCACCATGCAGAGGGCGACCCACAGCGTCAGGTAGCGTTCGAAGACGTTTATCTGCTTCGTCGGGGAACCCATCAGGTGCGCACCCTTCCCTTGCCCGCCGGCGAGCGCCCTCCCGGCACCCGGATGCCGACCCTCGCGAGGTCGCGGTCGGCCCGGCAGAGCCGCTCCAGGGGAACCTTGCGAAGCGCGCGCAGCAACTCTGCGTCGGCGCGCGCCTTGGCGTCATTCTCGAGGAATTTGCCGAGCTGTTTGAGGAGCGGCTTTTGCGCCTCGCCCTCGGCGAGGCGGTAGGCGACCCAGCGACCGTCCTTGCGCTCGGCCACGAGGCCGGCGCGGCGCAACTCCGAAAGGTGCGCGGAGACCGTGGAGGTCGCGAGGCCCAGAACCGCGGTGATCTGGCAGACGCACAGCTCACCGCCCCGCAGCATGGCGAGGATCCGCAACCGCGCCGGGTGCGCGAGGGCCTTGTAGACTTCGACGAGCTCGAGGAGGGGCGAGACACTCATTTCGTCACATCGCGAAATATAGTTTTTCAACCTCGGGTTGTCAAGGAGGGGAGGTTCGACATGACCCCATCAACGGCCAAGAAGCGGGTTCTGATCCTGTGCACCGGCAACTCCTGCCGCTCGCAGATGGCGGAGGGGTGGGTGCGGCACGACCTCGGCGACCGCTGGGAGGCGACTTCGGCCGGGACCCACCCAGCGGCAAGCGTGCACCCGCTTGCGGTGCGAGCCATGGCCGAGGCCGGGGTGGACATCTCGGACGCGCGGCCCAAGCACTGGAAACCGTTCCTGGACCAGGCCTGGGACCTGGTGGTGACGGTGTGCGACTCCGCACGGGAGAGCTGCCCGCTCTTTCCGGGCGCGGCGGAGCAACTCCATGTTTCTTTTCCAGACCCTGTCCTCGCCACAGGGACCGAAGAGGAGCGCCTGGCCGTGTACCGGGAAGTGCGGGACGACATCCGTGCCCGTCTGGTGCCCGAGATCGCGATGCGGGGCTGAGAACTACGCCGCTCGAGGCGCGAGCGCCGGCACGCCCCTTGACAGCCGTCGCCGTGGGGCATATATTTGTATCATGCAAGTATGTTCCCCGGCACGTTCGCACAGCGCCGATTTCGACCAGGCCCGCCGTCTGCACGGGGCGGTGACCCAACTGGTGCGCAGGTACCAGTTCCGCAACCGCAACGAGATCTGCTGCTTCGGCATCTCGGTCTCGCAGTGCCACGCGCTGGAGGCGCTCGGCCAGGCAGGCGAGCTCACGATGGGCGCGCTGGCCTCCCGCATGCAGCTCTCGGTCAGCACGATGACCCGCGTGGTGGACCAACTGGTCGCGCGCGGCCTCGCACAACGGGGGGAGGATGCGGAGGACCGACGGGTTTGCTGCGTAGAGCCCACCCCCAAGGGCCGAAAGTTGCTGGCGAGGATCTCCGCCGAGCTTCTTGGGAGTGAGAGGGCAATCCTGGACAAGGTCCCGGCCGAGCACCGGGAGTCGGTGATCCACGCGCTCGAGGAGCTGTCACGGGCGGTGGACGAGTGGCGTGGCGTGGAGCCACGGCAAGGAGGGAGCTGCTGTGCCGAATAATCTGACGGATGAGCAGATCAAGGACGCTGTCAGGCAGGGGTACACCGCGAGGGTCAAGAGTGGCTCGTGTTGCGGGCCCACGACCGCCGCGGCAATGGGCGAGTACGGCTGCGGGAGCCCGACCGCCCTCGGGTACTCGAAGGCGGAACTCGCGGGTCTGCCCGAGGGGGCGGTGGTGAACTCGTTCGGCTGCGGCAACCCGGCCGCCTTCAGCGACGTGAGGGAAGGCGAGGTTGTCCTCGACGTGGGCGCGGGGGCGGGCATCGACTGTCTGGTCGCCGCGCGCAGGGTGGGCCCGACCGGGCGGGTTATCGGGCTCGACATGACCCCGGCGATGATCGAGAAGGCGCGGGAGAACGCGCGCCAGGCCGGGGTCACCAACGTCGAGTTCCGCCTCGGGGAGGCGGAAGCGATGCCGGTCGCGGACGGGACCGCCGACTGGGTGATCTCCAACTGCGTGATCAACCTCGCCCCCGACAAGAAGAAGGTCTTTCGCGAGGTGGCGCGGGTGCTCAAACCCGGCGGGCGGGTCGCGATCTCCGACATCGTCTTTGCCGACGATGCGCCCGAGCTCCCAGCCTCGCTGAGGAACGACCCGGAGCTCTACGTCGCCTGTGTTGCCGGCGCGGTCCGCGAGTCCGAGTACCTCGCCGCGATGCGGGAGGCGGGCCTCGTCGATGTTGCGGTGACGGCGCGCATGACCTACGGCGAGGCCGCACTGCAGGGGTTCTTCCGCGAGACGCTCGAACGGCTTGAGGGTGGCAAGCGTCTGGAGAGCTTTCTGACCGGCCTCAAGGGGGCGGTGGCTGGCAGGGTTTGGAGCGCCAGGATCGTCGGTCGCAAGCCGGGCGGACCGGCGCGCGAACCGGAGCGCTTGCCCGAACCGGTGACCGTCGAGGAA
>JALHTD010000405.1 GCA_022865555.1 Thermoanaerobaculaceae bacterium
CGCACGTCGGTCAGGTAGCCGTTGTCCAGCAACAGCGCCTCGGGAAGGCCGGTCCTGGCGCTGACCAGGACCATCATTCCGGAGCCGCTCGGCAGGCCGAAGCGGTAGTTCTCGAAGAAACCGGAGGCGATCTTGACCGCAAAGCTGTCCAGCCCGCGCACGTAGGCGGTCTTGATGTCGACCTCGCCCCGGTGCTCCGGGATGTCCACGCAGACGATCGGGGGCATCGCGGCCTCTCCGTTCGCCAGCCGCGTGAAGGCGTCCTCCACCGCGGCGATCGCCTCGACATCCAACTCGACGCACCGGCGAAGCTCGGCCTCCGTCAGCAGCGTGACCTTCACGCGTCCCGTCCCTCTCCCGAGGACGCTCCCTCGAGTAGCGTATGCAGCAACCTGGAGGCGATGTTTCCGCCGCTGACGACAACGGCGACTGTCCGCCCCAGCCCGCTCACGTGGCCGTGCAGCAGCGCCGCAATGCCGACCGCACCGCCCCCCTCCACGACCAGCCGGTCCTGCTCAAGGGCGAAGACGATGCCGGCCGCGATTTCCTCCTCCGTGACCAGAACGGTCTCGTCGACGAGCTCCCGAACCATCCGAAAGGTGTGGCGGTTCTCGATGCCGATGCCGCCCGCCAGGGCATCCGCGAGCGTCTCCTCCTCCGGCAGCTCGATCGGCCGGCCGGCCCGCAGGCTGTGGACCATCACCGGCGCGCGGTCTTGCGACACCCCGACCACCCGGATTAGGCGCTCCCCCGACTTAAGGGCCAGCGCGATCCCTGAGATGAGGCCGCCTCCTGAGAGCGGCACGATTGCGGTGTCGATTCCGGGGAGGTCCTCGAGGAGCTCGAGACCGATCGTGCCCTGGCCGGCGATCACGAACGGGTCGTCAAAACCCTCGATCCGGACGAGGCCGCGTTCGCGCTGCAGTCGGAAGGAGTGCCGCTCCGCCTCGTCGTAGCCCTCCCCGTGGAGCACAACCTCCGCGCCCAGGGCACGGATAGCCTCCACCTTGCCCGCGGGGACGCGCTCCGACATGCAGATCACCGCCGGGATGCCGAGCCGGCCCGCCACGTAGGCCACCGCGCGTCCGTGGTTCCCCGTCGAGACCGTAACCACGCCGCGCGCCTTCTCCTCCGCGGTGAGCTGCAGCATCCGGTTGGCCGCCCCACGGACTTTGAAAGAGCCGGTCACCTGCAGGCACTCCAGCTTCAGGTGGACGGCCGTGCCAACACGCTCGCTCAGCGCTGCCGAGTAGACGAGCGGCGTTCGCCGCGCGATCGGCGCGATGCGCTCCCGGGCACGGCGGATATCGGCCAGGGTGACGCTTGGAAGCGAAGCTCCGGTGGATCCGTCGTGCACTGGGCTCATCTCATTTCCGCTTCAGACGAAAGAGCAGCACCAGAGAGGGGAGATACAACAGAGCGAGGTAGACGACCGTACCGGTGATGAGGTGCGTCACGATCAACTCCTGCCGGTTGAGGTGTTCCCCGAGGTCCTGGGGAAACCAGACATCGAGCCCCCAGAAGTGGGGAACGTGAAGGCGGTTGACCAGGGCGATCGGGAGCGCCAGGACCTGCACAACGCCGCCGACGACGACCTGCCACACCGGGGGCTTGCTCGCCAGGCCGCTGAAGCGGGGCATCCAAAAGTGCGTCGGGTAGTACAGGGTGACCAGCGAGAGACAAACCGCTACCGCCAGCCTGTGGATCAGACCCAACGACACTGGTCGCGAACGACGGCGACCCAGCATCAGAGAGGTGACCTCCGGGCACACGGGTTCATGGCGGGATGGTAGCCCGACACGCCGGTCACGAGGTACTCACTGCGACAAACGCGAAGCCAGGCTCCCGCGGGAGAGGGCGTGGCAGTGCGAGAAACTCCCTGACCTCTCTGATACGCTTCGGGCGTGGCAGGGGGAACAGGGCCTCCCAAGGTCACGGAGATCCAGGTGAACCGCGCGCCGGTGCTCACCCTCTGGGCATCGGTCGTGGCCGAGCGTCTGGATTTCGACCGCGATGAGGCTCTGACGTTTGGCCGGGCGGTCGCGGGGCTGAACGCCCACTCCAAAGGTGTGCGCCTCGGCCTTTTTGCGCCGGCTGCGCCAAAGAAAGTGACGGAGCGCAAGAAAGGTCTGCGGCACGGCGAGACGCTCCAGGTCGATCTGCTCGGCCGCGCGGTACCGGCGACATCGACGCCGGAGGGTTTGCGCGCGCTCAGCAAGGAGCAGCCGATCTCGCCGGAGAGCCTCGCGCGGTACCTGGACGGCAAGTTCGCCGAGGCGCTCCCTGACGTGCGCGATGCCATGGAACATCTCGCCAGATCGCGGCCGCCCGAACGGTTGGCGGTCGAGGCGTTCCACCTGTACGAAGAGTTCAGGCCGGAGGTGCCGGCAGGCGTGAAGGGGTGGGGGTCCCAAGGGCACGCTCGACATCGGTCGTATCCTGGCTCTCGCAAAGTGAGGCTCCCGACGGACGAGCAGGTCGAGATCC
>JALHTD010000406.1 GCA_022865555.1 Thermoanaerobaculaceae bacterium
CCTTCTCGATGCTCTCGGCGGAGCAGCCCACCAGCTCTATTTTCTTGTAGACCTTGTCGCTCATCGTTGCCTCCTCCCACGAACGCACCACTTGGGCATTCTCCTGAGTCCGAGCCCGAGTTGCAACTGGGGAATAACCCGGAGGTGAGACAGCGCTATAATCTGCCGAACATGAGCGGTCAAGAGCCGAACGACGTTTCACGGACGACAGGGAGGGAGTGAACATGGCTTCGAGCACACCACCTATGGCACCACCCCCGGCGCAACCCGCGCCCGGAGCGCCGGCACCGAAGAAAGGGACCAGCCCGCTGGTGTGGATCCTCGCCGGCTGCGGCGGTCTGATCGTGATCGCGGTGCTCGTCGTGCTCGTGGGCGGCTACTTCGTCGCCCACAAGGTCAAGGGTTACGTCGAAACCGCCGAGAAGAACCCGGCGCTTGCGGCGGCCAAGATCGCGGTTGCGGTCAACCCCGACCTCGAGATCGTCTCCGAGGACGATGAGGCCGGCACGCTCACCATCCGCGACAAGAAGAGCGGCGAAGAGATCACGATGAACGCGGAGGACATCAAGCAGGGTCGCTTGAAGTTCAAGAACAAGAAGGGGGAAGAGGTCACCTTCGAGGGCAGCGGCGAGTCTGGCAAGGAGGGGTTCAAGGTCAAGTCCGGCAAGGGCAGCTTGACGTTCGGCAACGTTGAGGCGGAGGCGCCGCCGTCCTGGGTGCCCGCGTACCCGGGCGCAAAGGTGATGGCCTCGTCGAGGGAAAAGACCGACGAAGGCTTCACGGGCACATACTCCTTCCAGACTGGCGACTCCGCGGACTCTGTGCTCGCGTACTACGAGAAGGAGCTGAAGAAGGCCGGCCTCGACGTGGAGCGGACGAGCAGCGGGGAGATGAGCGGTCTCGGAACGATCAACGCGAGGGGCGGTGACGGCAAGCAGACGGTTAACGTCGTCGTCACTCGCGTCGCGGAGATGACCCAGGTCATGGTGCAGTACGCCGCTGGCGAAGGGGCCTCCGAGTAGACGCGCGAGAACAGGAAACAGAACGAGGCCGGCGCGCGACGCCGGCCTCGCTTTCCCTGCTCCGGGTCAGTGCGCCAGCGTCGCGACCAGGGCGATGACCGCCATGCCGCAGGCGGTGGCCAAGACGTCACGCTTGCGGCACAGAGGACCCGTCACCGAGGGGATCAGGTCGCTGGCGCCGAGGTAGAGGAAGAATCCTGCCATCACCAGCAGCAGGGTGCCGAGTTGTGACTTGTCGAGCGCTAGCCCTATCCCCGCCGCGAACCCCACGAGAAGCAGGCCGGCGTTGCCGGCCAGCAGGCGGACCGCCTGAGCGCGCCGGTGATGGTGGCTGAGCACGAGCGACACCGTGGTGAGGCCGTCGGCGAACTTGTGGGCCGCCAGCGCCAGCCCGACCGCAACCGCGGTGTGAGGCGCCTCCTGGAGCGCCGCCGCCAGCGCCAGCCCGTCCACTGCAGAGTGCACAAGGAGGCCGACCGCGCCGTGCATGGCTAGGGGGCGATGCACGTGCTCCTCGGGGGGGCACTCGGCATCCATTCGGTGGGAGTGCGGGTGCAGGATGTGCAGCTTATCGAGGAGCATGGTGACGAGGAAGGCCCCTAGCACGACGAGCAGCTTGGGCTGGGGGTCCCCACCCGAACCCTCGATCGCCGCCGGAATCAGCTCGAGCAGGGCCAGCCCGACCAGCGTCCCCGCCGAGAACGACCGCAGCATGCGAGAGTGGCGCTCGAAGCGGAGCGGCACCGCGCCGCCGGCGAGCGTGGAGGCGAGCACGGCCAACAGCGTCACGGTCCCGATCAGGAGCGCCATGGGTGCATTCTAGTCACGCCGGCGCGGCGGGTACAATCCGGGCGTGGCGGACTCGGTTCGTCTCGACGTGTGGCTCGACGTCGCCTGCCTTGCGAAGACGCGCTCGCAGGCGAAGGAGCTGTGCGACGGCGGCAAGGTCGAGGTGGGGGGTGTGCGCGCCAAGGCCCACCGGATGGTGCGAGCCGGGGACCGCATCCACATCTCGCTTGCGCCGGGCTTCAGGCGCGAGGTCGTGGTTCGGGAGGTGGTCGAGACTCACGTGCCCAGAGCGCGTGCGCGCGAGCTTTACGAGGACGTAACACCCCCGCCGAACCCTGAGGAGATCGAGATGAGGAGGCTGGAGCGCTTCGCCCCGCCGCCGGCTCCGCCGCGGGGCAGCGGCCGGCCCGAGAAGCGCGCTCGTCGAAAGATGGACCGGATGCGCGGGCGGTAGGCCGCCGTCCGTTCCGTGGCTCGAGGCGTGAACCCCGAGAGGGACAGGAACTCTACTTGGCGGCGCGGGCGGCAAACCACGCTGCGGTCTTTTTGAGGCCGTCCTCCAGGGTCGTCCCGACCCGCACGCCGAGCTCGCGCCCTACCAGCTCGGAGGAGATGACCGAGCGCCGCTGCTCACCCGGCTTTGCGGGGCCGTGGGTCGGCGGGCGCGTCACACCCAGGGCGGCCGCAAGCAGGCCATAGAGCTCGACCACGGTGGTCTCTTGCCCCGTGCCGACGTTGTAGATGCCGAAACCGGGCCTCCCGAGCGCGGCGACGTTGGCGGCCACGACGTCGGCGACATAGGCGTAATCCCTGGTCTGCAGGCCGTCCCCGTTGATCACGGGCTCCCGGTCCGCCAGAAGCCGGTCCAGGAAGATCGCGACCACGCCGGCCTCCCCGTGCGGGTTCTGGCGGGGTCCGTAGACGTTTGCGTACCGGAGAGCGATCGCGTCGAGGCCGTACTCCCGATGGTAGAAGTAGAGGTAGCGCTCCACCGCGAGCTTGGCCACGCCGTACGGCGAACGCGGTTGGGCGGGGTGCTCCTCGTCGGCGGGGAAGGCGGTCTGCTCGCCGTACATCGCTCCGCCGGTGGAGGCGAAGACCACCTGCTTGAGGGCGGCCCTCCGGCCGGCCTCGAGAAGGTTCAGCGTTCCGACGACGTTGACGCTGGCTTCGTGGACGGGATCGGCAACGGAGCGCCTCACGTCCATCTGAGCGGCGTGGTGAAAGAGCACATCGACCCCGGCCTCGCGCATCAGCACGGCGGCCTCCGGCGAGCGGATGTCGAGCTCGTGAAATTCGGCTCCGGCGGGGACGTTCTCCTTGCGCCCCGAGGAAAGGTCGTCAACAATCAGGACGCGGTGGCCGCGAGCGAGAAGCGCCTCGGCCACGTGGGAGCCGATGAAGCCTGCGCCTCCGGTGACACAGACGGTGCGAGAACTCATGGGGAAGCCCCTCTCTCGCCGGGCGCTCGAGACACTCGCGCCGCTCGAGAGGGAATTCTACCAGCGCCCCACGCGCACGGTGGCCCGGGACCTTCTCGGTAAGCTGCTGGTCCGGCGTCTGCCCGAGGGGATCGTCGCGGTGCGCCTGGTCGAGGTCGAGGCCTACCTCGGGGTCGGCGACCCCGCCGCGCACACCTTCGGCGGCCGGCGCACGAGGCGCAACGAGGTCATGTGGGGGGAGGGTGGGCACCTCTACGTCTACTTCACCTACGGGATGCACCACTGCTGCAACGTTGTCACCCTGCGCGCCGGAACACCGGAGGCCGTGCTGCTGCGCGGCGCGGTGCCGGTGCTCGGCGAGCCGCTGATCGTGGCCCGGAGGAGCGGACGCGCCGGAAAGCGGCTCCTGGACGGACCCGCAAGGCTGTGCCAGGGGCTCGGGATCGACCTGGACGCCAACGGCGCGGACCTCACGTCCGGCGATGCGACTTGGCTGGCCTCGGACGGGGTTTCCTGCCGGCAGGCGTGGGTCCGGCGCCTTCCGCGCGTCGGGGTCGCGTACGCGGGCGACGCGGCGCGCTGGCCCTTGCGCTTCCTGCTCGATCTGGACGCAAGGGTCTCTCCCCGGCGTGGGGTTGCTGCCGGGGGTGCCGGCGCCGCAACTGCTCGACCGCATGGCTGAAGTCGCGCGGGGGCTCCGTCCTGAACTCGAGCCGAGTCCCGGTCGTGGGGTGGACGAAACCCAGGACAGCCGCATGGAGTGCGAGCCTCCCGGGTGTGATGGGGTCGGTGGCGGGATCGCCATAGACGGGGTCCCCCAGCACAGCGTGGCCCAGGTAGGAGAGGTGCACCCGAACCTGGTGGGTGCGCCCTGTCCCCAGCTCCGCCTCCACGAGCGTGGCCCCCGGGAGCCTCTCCAGTGGACGCACGGTGGTCCGAGCCGGGCGCCCGCCGGTCCCCGGCGCCAGGGCGGCGCGGCGGGCCGCCGGGCGCGGGCGGCCGATCCCGCGCGCGACGAGCACCTCGCCTTCCAGGTTCCCGCGCACGAGCGCGATGTAGCGACGTTCCACCGTGTGGGCGCGGAACTGCCTCTGCAGGTGCTGAGCGGCTGCGTGGGAGAGGGCCAGCACCATCACGCCCGAGGTTTCGCGGTCGAGACGGTGCACGACCAGGACGCGCCGGTGATGGCCGGTGCGCCGCTCCAGCTCGGCCGCAGCGCGGGAGAGCACGGTGTCCTGGTCGCCCTCGGCCGTCGGGTGGACCAGTAGACCCGCCGGCTTGTTCACCACCAGCACGTCGGCATCCTGGTGCAGTATCTCGATCGGAGGCGTCTTCGGTGAGCGAGTGCGCCTCGGGAGGTTGGGGTTGTGCTCGACCACGTCGCCTTGTCCCACGAGTGCACCTGGATCCGTGACCACCACCCCGTTCACCAGCACGTGGCCGACAAGCACCTCGCGCTTGGCGCGGGAGTACGAGGAGGCCAGCAACTCCTGTGCCGCCCGGCCTACCCTGCGCGTGTCCTGCTTCACCGCGCGAGGGTAGCACCCAAGCTCTGCGGCGTGTGGACAGCGCCGCGCCTTCCGGGGTAGGGTGAACGCGATGGGCGGCGAGAGCGTCGCGGCGAGAGAGGTCGCCGAGCTGCTGGGCCGGGCTGTGCGGGCGGGGCTGGCGGTCGGGTGGGTCGGTCTCGCCGTGCGCGAGGACGAGGCGGGTCTGTGCTGGTGCACCGGCGCGCGGGCCGTCGGCGGGGAGCCCGTCGAAGCGGACCTGCGCTACGACCTGGCCTCG
>JALHTD010000407.1 GCA_022865555.1 Thermoanaerobaculaceae bacterium
CGCTCTCGCACGGGCCGGAGCGCGTGCGTTTTCGACCGGGGTGGGCTGCCGCGGCGATGGCGTTCACGGCGCTGGTGGCGGTCGGCTGGATCCTCGCCCGCTCCGGCGGCCGCTACCCGCTGGGCCTGGAGCCGATCTTCCCCGCCCTTGCGGTCTCGGCCCTGCTCTGGCTCGTGGGCCGGCGCGGCCGGCGTCGGGCGTGATCGACACGGCCGCCGGCGGCCGGACGGTGGCCTCAGCCCAATTCACCGTCCGTCGTGGAGGAATGGCTGTCACTGCGAGGCCCCGAAGGGGCCGAAGCAGTCCCGTTGGTTTCGGCGAGATCCCGCCACGCGGCCTTGCCAGGCCGCTCGCGGCTTCGGCGTCGGCGCTCGGGGGCCTCGCGATGACAACGAAAACGCTACGTTTGAACGAAAAGCGGTATCAGGCCCTTCGCAGCTCGGCGAGCGTCTCGCGAACCTTCTCGGCGTGCCCGGCCGCCTTCACGTTCGGCCAGTGGAACGCCACCTTCCCCTGGGGGTCGATGAGCACCGTGGAGCGGATCACGCCCATCGTGGTTCGGCCGTACATGCTCTTCTCACCCCAGGCGCCGTACGTCTTCATCACGGCGCGGTCGGGGTCGGACAGGAGCGTGATCTTGAGATCGTGCCTGGCGATGAACTTTCGGTGGCTCTCGGGGGAGTCGGCGCTGCAGCCGAGGACCACCGCGTCCAGCTTCTCGAACTCCTTGATGCCGTCGGTGAACTCGCACGCCTCGGTCGTGCAGCCGGGTGTGTCGTCCTTGGGGTAGAAGTAGAGCACGACCCACGTGCCCGCGAAATCACCGAGCTTGACCTGCGCGCCGTCCTGGTCCGGCAGGGCGAACGCCGGGGCCTTGCTGCCCACCTTGACCGCAGAACCAGCCATGGTCCCTCCCTCTATTTCCGCTTCTCCCGCCGGAACGCGCCGAGCGCCCCGGGGCTTCCCGCCCCCGACGGGACACTGCCCCGCCATGGTAACGTCCGCCCGATGCGACCGGCGTGTCAACCTCTCCGACCCGTGCCGTCTCGAGACCGTGACCGCCGGCGGCGACCCCGCTGAGGAGCGGCCGTGGAGAGCGTGCTCGGCCTCGCTGGTCTGTTCGTGGCAGCCGTTGTGGCGGGGGCCATCAACTCGGTGGCGGGAGGCGGCAGCCTGATCTCCTTCCCTTCCCTGGTCGCTTTCGGTCAGCCCGCCATCCTGGCCAACGCCACCAACACCGCTGCGCTCTGGCCCGGGACGCTTTCGAGCGCGGTCGCGTACCGCCGCGACACCCTTTTTCACAGAGACCTCCTGCTGACGCTCCTCGTGCCCAGCATGGTCGGGGGCCTGCTGGGCGCGGTCGTGCTGGTGATCACGCCCCCGGAGCTCTTCGACCATGTGGTCCCCTTCCTGGTGCTGTTCGCCACGCTGCTCTTCGCCATGCGCGACGTGATCGCACGCTGGACCAACGCCGCCGCGGGCGGCGAGGAGCACGTCACCCCTGCGGGGCGGGCCTGGGGCTTTCTCTTCCAGTTCCTCGTCGCGACCTACGGCGGGTACTTCGGGGCCGGGATCGGCATCCTGATGCTCGGCTCGCTGTCAGTGATGGGGCTGCGGGACATCCACCGCATGAACGGCCTCAAGACCGTCCTCGGCACCCTCATCAACGTGATCGCCTTCGTCTTCTTCGCGCTCAAGGGCCTGGTGGTATGGAATCTCGCCCTGCTGATGGCGGTGGGAGCCGTCGCCGGCGGCTGGATCGGCGCCCGCACCGCCCGTTGCATCGACCAGCGCTGGCTGCGCGCATTCATCATCGCGGTCGGCGTCGTGGTCTCCGTGTGGCTGTTCGTCCGACGGTAGTCGCAACCGGCTGGAAAACGTTGCGACCGATCCCATTGAACGAGCGAAGATCCTTTCCGTTGCTGCCCCGGAGCGAATCGGCCGGTTGTCTTTACTCGTCCGGGCGCATGTAAGTACATCTTGACACCGTCTCTCGCGGTGGTACGCTCGCGCCGGGGTCTACTCGAAAGCGATGGCGATGTCACGGGGGTCGGCTTTCCTGAGGGTTTTCGGCTCGGCGCTGGGCGCCGTGACTCTCATCGCGTCCGGTTGCGCCCGGCCCCGGCCCGCCGCCTCGGGCGCCGGATGCAACGTGCTGCTGATCACCCTCGACACGGTGCGAGCGGACCACATCGGCGCCTACGGTTACCGCGGGATCGAGACCCCGAATCTGAACCGTCTCGCCTCGGAGGGCGTGCGGTTCGCGGATGCCGGCTCCCCCGTGCCGCTCACGCTGCCCTCCCATGCGACGATCCTCTCTGGCCTGCTCCCGCCCCACCACGGCGTCCGCAACAACGGCGCCGAGCGCTTCCCTGAGGACCCCGCGACGCTCGCAACGCAGCTCGGCGCGGCGGGGTACCGCACGGGAGCCTTCATCGGGGCGTTCGTGCTGGACCGTCGGTTTGGGCTCGTGCGAGGCTTCGACCGGTACGACGACGACATCCCCCGCGAGCGCGTGGCCGACCTGGATGCGGAGCGACCGGGCCGGGTGGTGACCGACCGCGCGGTCGCCTGGCTCTCCGAGAAGAGCGAAAAGCCTTTCTTCGCCTGGGTGCACCTCTACGACGCGCACGCGCCGTACACCCCCCCGGAACCGTTCCGCGCCCTCTACGCGGACCGGCCGTACGACGGCGAGATCGCCGAGGTGGATGCCCAGGTGGGCCGCCTGCTTACAGAGCTGGACCGCCAGGGGCTCGCCGGCAGGACAATCGTGGCGGTGGTGGGGGACCACGGCGAGGAGCTCGGCGAGCACGGTGAGCTGACCCACGGCCTGCTGGTCTACGAACCCAGCCTGCACGTGCCGCTGCTGCTGCGCGCCCCGGGGATCCTGCCGCCGGGCTGGGTCGTCGAGACGCCGGTGAGCCTGGTGGACCTCGCGCCCACGCTCGCCGGCCTGGTGGAGCGACCGTTCACCGCGACGGCCGCCTCCCCCCTGGACGGCCGCGACCTCTCGAAGCGCCTAAGGGAGCGCCGGGAACCGGGCGCCCAGGACCTCTACGCCGAATCGCTCTACGGCACCAGCTTCGGCTGGAGCCCTGTGTTCGCCCTGCGCCAGGGCGAGATCAAGTACATTTCCGCGCCGAGGCCCGAGCTGTACGACCTCCGGCACGACCCGGGCGAGAGCCGGAACCTCGAGGCGCAGCGCCAGGGCGAGGGCAAGGAGCTGGCGACCCGCCTCGCGGCGCTCGCCGAATCCGGCGGGCGGACCGCCGTTCCGGCCGCCCTGGACGCCGAAGCGCGTGCCCGGCTGCTCTCGCTCGGTTATCTCGCGGGCGCGAACCTGGGGGGCGCTAAGAGCGTGCAGGGCAAGGACCCCAAGGACGCGGTCGTGCTGTTTCGCGGCTTCGAGGAGGCGCACGGGGCGCTCGTGGCCGGGCGATTTGCGGACGCGCGCAGCCAGTACGAGCGTTTGGTGGCGGCGGACCCGTCGAACCCCGTCTTCGTCGGTCAGCTCGCCGAGACGTGCCGCCGGGCGGGGGACTTCGAGCGGGCCGTCGCGCTCTACCGGCAGTCCGTGGCCATCGCCCCCGAGGACCGCGACGCCCGCTACAACCTGGCGGTCACCCTGCAGGAGGCGGGCCGTGACGAGGAGGGCATGGAGGCCCTCACCGCGGCGATCCGGCTCGACCCGGGGAGGCCCGAGGCCCACAACGCGCTCGGGATCGCCCTGGCGCTCCGCGGCGACCTGGAGGGTGCCCGTGAGCAGCTCGCCCAGGTCGTCGAGCTCGATCCGCACAACTCTCGTGCTTTCAACAATCTGGGAAACGTCCTGCGCGACCTGAAGCGGCCGGAAGAGGCCGAGCGCGCGTACCGGCGCGCCGTGGAGCTTGCGCCCGATTATGCGGACCCGCTCAACGGGCTCGGAACCCTCGAGGTGCAGCGGGACAACCCGCCCGCCGCGATTCCGTATTTCGACCGTGCGCTCTCGATCGCCCCGGGGCTCCACGAGGCGAGGCTCAACCGGGCCATCGCCGAGGAGCTCGCGGGCAACCGGGGGGCGGCGATCGCGGCGTACAGGGACTTCCTCGCGCGGACCGCGGGCGACCGGCAACTGGTCGAGCAGCGGCGGGTCGCTCAGCAGCTTCTCGCGCGGCTGGAGAGGAGTGGTTCAGACCGTGATGTCTCTTGAACCGAAAGGAGGGGATGCAGAGGCACGATGCAATCACGTTTTCTCGACGACTCTTGAGCTTTGGTTGAGATGAACAATCGAAAGAAAAAGGAGGGTTCGATGAGAAAGACGCTTCTTCGCAGTCCGGTGCTCCTGGGCCTGCTGGCGCTAGCGGCCTGCATGCTTCTGCCGGCGCCGCTGCAGGCCCAGACAGCCACCGGAGGCCTGGCGGGTACCGTCACGGAGGGCACCGCACCGCTGCCAGGGGTGACGGTGACCGCCACCAACGTCGATACCGGGTTCACGCGCAGCGCCGTCACGGCTGCGGACGGACTGTTCCGCCTGAGCGCGCTGCAGGTCGGCAACTACGCCGTGAAGGCCGAGCTGGCGGGGTTCGCTACCGTGACCGTCGAAAAGGTCGAGGTGCGTGTCGCCACGAGCAGGACCCTCGACATCGCGATGCAGCAAGCCAAGGTGGCCGAGTCCGTGACCGTCACCGCCGAGGTCCCACTGGTCGAGACCACCCCATCGATCGGCACCGTGGTCAGCCAGCAGGAGCTGCAGAGCCTGCCGCTCAACGGCCGTCAGTTCGCGAATCTGGGCGTGCTGGCACCGGGGACCACGCTCGACTACAACACCGACCCGACCAAGCCGGGGCAGCTCGTCATCGCGATGAACGGCGGCAGCGGCCGTAACGTGAACTACCTCGTCGACGGTGGCGACAACATGGATGACACCATCGGCGGCGCGCTGCAGAACTACAACCTTGAGGCGGTGCAGGAGTTCAAGATCCAGACGATGCAGTACAAGGCGGAGTACGGGCGCTCCTCGGGTGGCATTCTGACGGTCGTGACCAAGACCGGGAGCAACGACCTCCACGGGAGCGCCTACGGGTTCTTCCGGAAGGACGCCTGGAACTCCCAGACCGAGTCCGAGAAGATCGCGGGCGCCGACAAGCAGGCCTACGACCGCAAGCAGTACGGCGCATCGATCGGCGGGCCGATCGTCAAGGACAAGGTTCACTTTTTCGGGACGTACGAGCAGACCAAGCGCGACACCAACTACATCGTAGACTCGGGGGGGATCTACCCCGAGCTCGACGGGCAGGTCACGCCGCTCCCATTCCAGGACGAGCTCATCACCGCCAAGGTGACCTACGACATCAACGCCAAGCAGTACTTGCAGGTGCGCTACGGCTACCAGAAAAACACCGACAAGTACGGTGCTTCCTCGCTCAGCGCACCCAGCAACCTGGGCACTCTGACCAACAAGTACGATTCGATCCTCGCTGGGTACACCGCGAGCATCAGCGGCGACATGCTCAACGAGTTCATTTTCCAGTACTCCACGTTCGACAACATCATCGCCGCCGACTCCGCGGATCCCCTGCTTCTCTACCCGTCCGGGTTCGCGATCGGCCGCAATGTCAACACGCCGCAGAGCACCCAGCAGGTGAAGTACCAGTACCGCGACGACTTCACATTCTCAAGCACGCTCGGCGGGAAGACCCACGACTTCAAGGCCGGTATCATGTTCATCAACGAGCCGTCGCTGGGCGGCGACTTCTCCTCGGGGCTCGCCGGGCAGTACACCATGCTGGCGGGTCCGGCCGGCGGTCCCGAGTGGGTGGTCAGCGAGATCACGAAGTTCGGCGGGTTCTCCGGCGACCAGACACCATCCAAGCAGTACAGCGCCTACTTCCAAGACGACTGGAGGGTGAGCCCGAACTTCACGCTCAACATCGGCCTCCGGTACGACTACTACGACGCCCTGTACCTCGACCAGGGCACCAACCCGATCTACCAGGTGCTCTCCACGCAGACCACGTACAACGAGTCGTACCTGAAGGATTTTCAGGGCTGGGATGGCATCACCCGCAACGACAAGAACGGGTGGGCCCCGCGCGTCGGGTTCTCTTGGGACATCAAGAACGACGGCAAGCACATCCTCCGCGGCGGCCTGGGACGTTTCTACGACTTCCCCTACAGCAACGCCACGGTGCTTTTCCCGGCAATGGCGGTGCAGTCGGACTACGGCGTTGTCTACAGCTACCTCGACCCGAACGGGATCAAGAACAGCAACGGGACGTACTTTCAGCCCGGCCAGCCGCTTCCTCCCAACCAGCTGCCGGGTGCCGACATCCCACCCCCCAACGAGGTCGCCTCGCCCACGCTCAAGCCCCCGTACTCCGACCAGATCTCGCTCGGCTACTCGTGGCAGGCCACCAACTGGCTCGGCTTCAACCTCGAGGCGGTGAAGGCTAGCTACCGCCACCTCCCGTTCCGCTTCCGCGCCAACCCGATCGATCCCACGACAGGCGTGCGGCGGTTCCCGGACTTCGGCAGCTTCCGGGTCTGGTACGGCAAGGGTGAGGCGGACTACCAGGGGGTCAACCTCGGCGTGCGCCTCCGCGGCGAGAAGTTCGAGATGCAGGGGTTCTACACGTATTCCAAGACTGACGGCAACATCCTTGGCGGCGCGGATGAGTTTCGCATCACCAGGGCTGAGTACCAGCCCGACCTCCGCTCCGTCCGCGACCAGACCGTCAACCCCTACGACCCGCTGTGCAGCGAGTGCTTCGGGTTGCTCGACACCGATGCCACTCACCGCGTGACCTTTGGGGGGACGTACCGTTTCCCGTACGGGTTTGCGGTCTCGGGGATGCTTCGCTACCGCTCCGCGACGCCGTACACCGTGTGGGCCGGCGCGGACGTCAAATACAACGACGGTTACGCGTTCGACCTCCCGCCCGATGTGAGCGAGGTGAACAGCGGGCGTGGGCACAGCTTCTCCCAGTTCGACCTGCGAGTCTCCAAGGAGTTCAGTTTCGGCGGGGACCTCGGCATCGAGCTGATCGCCGAGATGTTCAACGTCTTAAACTCGAAGAACCCTGCCGGATACATCGGCAACATCCGGGCCTCAAACTACGGCGAGCCAACCACCTACGCCGGTGATCCGGCCCAGGGCGAGCAACGCCTGATGCAGCTCGGCCTGAGGGTGCACTTCTAGAGAGTTCTTCTCTGTGGTTTTCTCGGGGCGCCCTGCGGGGCGCCCCTTTTTCTTTGCCCCGCGGGCGTCAAGTCGGCTTCGTTTTCTTCACTGCATGACGGCTTTTGTTTTGCCAAGCGGGTGCGCGGCCCGCTTCTTCCTTGTCACTGCGTGACGGCTTCTTTCTTGCCCCGCGGGCTTTGAGCGACCGCCTTGTTCATAGTCACTGCGTGACGGCTTTTGTTTTGCCAAGCGGGTGCGCGGCCGCTCGGCGCTTGCTCGCCCCCGCTCGCTGCGCTTCGAGACTCCCTTGACCGCGACCCAGCAGCACGTCCCGGGCCGGGGACCCCTCGGTGTTCGCATGAAGCCGCGTCACCGACACCCCGCCCCGGTCCGCGCGCTGGGTTCCCGCGGTCTCGGGAGACATGGCCGCTGGCACCCGCCGGGCGATTTGGAACCCCCCACCCTTCGGCTAGAGACATTGAAGTCGGGGCCGGGCGGTTCGGTGGCGGGACCTCTTGAGCGTTTCAATCGAGAACGGAGGGTGGTGGTGAAATCCGCCCCGCGGGCGTCAGGAGCCATGGCGCCGGAGCGTGCGGGAACCGAGCGGCCAGACCGGCGGGTGGAGACGCTGGCCCCGACCGAGCGTCTCGTGCGAGGGAGGGGAACAGCGAGGGTCCGCACGCCGGTCTGCACTTGCTCGGTCGCACGCCCA
>JALHTD010000408.1 GCA_022865555.1 Thermoanaerobaculaceae bacterium
GGTACTGGCCGCCGACCTCGTAGAGGGCATGGGTGATCTTACGTGGGGACTGCTCCAGGAACCGAACGCCCTTTGGCTTCACGCTTTGAGCAGGTGTTCCAGCTCTGTGAGGAGGGCACGGAAGTCGTGGGTAACCACGTCCCACACGATGTCGTGATCGACTGAGGCATACCCATGCACGAGGCGATTGCGCATGCCGATGATGCCCCGCCAGGGGATCGCGGGCGCCTCGCTCCGTGTCGCCTCGGAGACCTTGCCGGCGGCTTCCCCGAGCACCTCGATGAACCGCTCCAGAGCCGCCGCGAGCACAGGGTCGGTGTCGAGGTCCGCCCGGTTCCGCCCGGAGACTGCCTGCACGGCCCGACGCGCATGGTCGAGCATATCCAGCAGGAGGACGCGATCCTCAGGCTGCCCCATAGAGCGGTACCGCGCTGCTCAGCACACGGCTGCGAAAGTGAGGGCTCAAGAATCCCGGTGTGTTGAGGTCAACCTTGTGGCCCAGCAGCTCCGAGAGCTCCTCCTGGATCGCCACGAATCGCAACCCGACCCGCGTTCCCGGCTCGAACTCGACGAGTACATCCACGTCGCTTTCGGGGCGGAAGTCCTCGCGAAGGGCGGAGCCGAAGAGGGCAAGCCGCCGGATGCCGTGGCGGCGGCAAAGCTCTTCGAGCCTCTCGCGATCGATCTCAAGTGCCAGTGTTGCCATCAAAATGGATGTTATCACGCTGGGTGCACACGGTTGCCGTCGCCTCGTGGGCGGCCGCTACATGCTCCTGCGGTATTGCCCGCCGACCTCGTAGAGGGCGTGGGTGGTCTGGCCGAGACTGCACGAGCACACTGACTGCAGGAGCTCGGCGAACAGGTTGCCACCGCTGCGGGCGACGTCCTGGAGGCGGGTGAGGGCGTAAGCGCTTGGGCGCTGCCAGGCGGGCAGAAGGTCCAAATCGCCGTCAGGGAAGGCACGCCCGGAGGGCGTGCCCCACACATCCTCGCGGGCGTGGCGGGACTGGAAGTCGCGCACATGCGCGAGGCGATCGTCCTTCTCTTGCTTGGTGGAGCGGGTGAGCGCTGCGGCCTCGAGGACATTCTCGCCGCGGTGGGCGTCGATGAAGGTGTTGACCCCGATGATGGGGTGTTCCCCCGAGTGCTTGAGGCGCTCGTAGTGCAGCGACTCCTCCTGGATCTTCGAGCGCTGGTAGCCGGTCTCCATGGCGCCCAGCACCCCGCCGCGCTCGGAGAGGTGCTCGAACTCCTCCAGCACGCGCTGCTCAACCCGGTCGGTGAGCCATTCGACGAACGCCGAGCCCTGCCAGGGGTTCTCGTTGGCGAGCAGGCCGAACTCCTTGGTGTTGATGAGCTGGACCGCGAGGGCGCGCCGCACCGACTCCTCGGTCGGTGTGGTGATTGCCTCGTCGTAGGCGTTGGTGTGAAGCGAGCTGCAGTTGTCGGCAAGGGCCAGGAGCGCCTGGAGGGTTGTGCGGATGTCGTTGAACGCGATCTCCTGCGCGTGCAGCGAGCGGCCCGAGGTCTGAATGTGGTACTTGAGCTTCTGGGAGCGGCCGTTGCCGCCGTAGCGCTCGTGCATGGCGGTCGCCCAGATGCGGCGCGCCAC
>JALHTD010000409.1 GCA_022865555.1 Thermoanaerobaculaceae bacterium
CTACATTTCGTTCGGCGTCCCGGCCGTGCACCTGATCGCCGCCTCGGTGATGGCGGCGCCAGGAGCCCTCGCTATCTCGAAGCTTCTCTTCCCCGAAGACGGCGAGCCGGAGACGCGCGGCACGGTTCGTGCCCACGTCGAGAGACCATGGGTCAACGGGGTTGACGCAGCGGCCTCCGGCGCCTCGGACGGCATGAAGCTGTGCCTTAACGTCGGCGCGATGCTGATCGCGTTCCTCGCGTTGCTGGCGCTCGTCAACGCCCTCCTCGGCTGGGCCGGTGGGCTCGCCGGGATGCCGCAGCTTTCTCTGGAGTGGCTGTTCGCGAGAATCCTCGCCCCGGTCGCGTGGCTGATCGGCATCCCGTGGAGCGAGTGCGGAACGGTAGGCGTGCTCCTCGGCAAGAAAACCGTGCTCAACGAGTTCATCGCGTATTTGGACATGAGAACCCTGCTCGAGAACGCGAAGCTCGTCGCCAGCGGAGCCAAGGTCGCCGGCTCGGTTCCGGTGCTCTCCGAGCGTGCCGTGGTGCTGGCGACGTACGCGCTGTCCGGGTTTGCCAACATCGGGTCGATCGGCATCCAGATCGGCGGCATCGGGGGACTCGCCCCCAGCCGCCAGCACGATCTGGCGCGCCTGGGCGTCAGGGCGCTGGTCGCCGGCGCCCTGACCAACTTCGTCAACGCCTGCATCGCCGGCGTGCTCTTGTGAAAGGGGTGTCCGAAATGCGAGGTCCGGTTCTCGTGCTGGCGCTGGTTGCTCTCATCGTGAGCTGTGGCATGCAGGACACCAACGCCCCTGTGCCCCAGCCGGACAGCCTGATCCTGGGCAGGATCTCGGCGATCCGGGAGGCCGCCGGCGAGCCCGGCGTGTGGGAGGTTGAGATCAGGGAGGGGCTGCCCGACCAGATGCAGAGCGCCATGCGCCGTGAGGGCCGGCCGTTGCCTGCGCTGGACAAGGACGTCACGGTGCGGGTCCGGGTTACCGGCGACACCGTGTGCGTGGCGGGCCTTCGGCCGGGCGACCTGGACGACTTCCGGGTCGGCCAGGAGGTGGCGGTGAACCCGTTGCCCGGAACCACCGCCATGACGGGGAGCAAGCTCATCACCGCAGACGCCGCGGAGCTTTACCTGTTCTCCGCGTATCGGCTGCGTTTCCTCCCGCGCTCGCTGGATTCGCTGCCGGAGGAGGTGGTAGCGCCAAGCGACCCAGGGCGGATCAACTCGGCGGGGCTGGAGATGACACCGCTGCCGCTGCAGGGCGGCAAGGTCGTGTACTTTGCGGCAGGGCTCCTGCCGGGCGTTCCGGTAGGTGGCAAGGAGCCTCAGCCGGTGGGGGCGGTGCGACCGGGCATGCGCGATCGCTCCGGAGCCCTGGCGCCCTGGGCCGTGGGGGGGTTCAGGCCGTACCGGGTCGCCTGGGGCAAGCGTGGCTGGGAGCAGCCGCAGCCGGTGGAGCTGCCCGACCTCGCGCCCGAAGCCAAGGCCCGCCTGACGTGGATCAACGACGAGGAGACCTCCTGCCTCGTCGAGGTCACGCTGGCCGACGGAAGCAGGCAGCTCCTCGCCGGTCAGCGCGCCAGCGCAAAGGCGCCGTGGGGCAAGCTCGAGAGGCTTGAGCTGCCCGGCGGTCCGAGCATCGGTGACGGCCAGCGCTTCGGCACGCAACTGAAGGCCCTCGTCTGGACCGTGTACGACATGAACGGCAGTGATCTCTGGCTGTCCACCGAGGGGGGGCCGGGGCAGATGCTGGAGCCGCGCATCAACACGATGGGCCCGGAGTGGGCCCCGCGGGTCGGGCCGAACACCGCGCTCTACTTCTGCCGCGCCGACCGGCAGCTGCTGTTCTCCGGAGGCGTCGTGCAGGAGGTCCGGCTTCCGGGCACCCAGCGGCGACCGCTGCTGGAGGCCGTGCCGGCGAAGGACGGAGGTCTCCTGTTTTTCCGGGTGCCCCGTTTCACACCGGGCGCGCTCGACTGGGACCTCGGGGCCGCCCCCCGTTCGGGCTCCGGCTGGGGCAAGGCCGTCGCGCTGGACGACTGGAAGCCCGAGTAGAGACAGCTCACGGCTGTCAGCTACTCGTTCCTCACTGCCCAGAGGTCCCTGACCGCGGGGTTGTCCCAGGGGACTCTGTACTCGTCGGGGTCCGAGCGGTCGAAGCAGCGTGTGACCATGTAGAACAGGCCGCAGGGGATTGTGAGGGGCCGATACCCGTGGGCCACGCCCGGCGGGATCTTCAGCCAGGCGTCATACCCTTCACCCAGCACGACGACCTGTGCGGCTCCCGCGGTCGGTGAACCGTGGCGCAAGTCGAGCATGACCGCCTTGAGCTTGAAAGGGGGCGGGCAAAACCAGACGTCGCTCTGCCTGAAGTGGTAGTGGAGCCCCTTGACGTGGTCCTGGGTGGTGACAACCGAGTAGTTGAGCTGGGCGACCTCGATATCCTTAAAGAACTGGACGAGCTTCTCGGTGCCCGGGTGGGTCGTCGCGCTGCGGAAGATCTCCAGGAACAGCCCCCGGTCGTCGATCAGACGGGTGAGGGCAAGCGTCTCGACGCCGGCGATGGACTGTGGCGTGGTGTAGCTTTTCTTCTTGGGAGCGAAACCTTCGAGCAGGTCCTTCGGCGTGAGGTCCATGGCGTCTCCGTCGATGGTCAAGGCTAGCACACCGCAGCACTAGGAGGAGAAGCGTGAACGGGTAGAGGCGGGCCTCGCGGCCGCCCTTCTTCAAGGTCGGCTGCAGTTCGGGAAGGCGGGTGGGGGCAAGCCCCGCGCCTACGTTTTCCGATGCACTGTCGCGTCCAGGGCGGCGCGGACGGCGAGCGTCTGGACGACCAGGGTGCGGAACTCCTCAGGCGAGAGTTGCGTGGGGGCGTCGGAGAGCGCTTTGGGCGGGTCGTCGTGCACCTCGACGAACACAGCGTCGCAGCCCGCGGCGACCGCGCCCCTC
>JALHTD010000410.1 GCA_022865555.1 Thermoanaerobaculaceae bacterium
CCGTCGGGGTCGTAGATCTCGGTCCCTGTGAGGTCCCCCGGCAGCAGATCGGGCGTGAACTGGATCCTGGTGAAGCGGCCCTGCACCGCGGCGGCGAAGCTGCGCGCGGCGAGCGTCTTGCCGAGGCCCGGGACGCCCTCGAGCAGCACGTGGCCCTCGCACAGCGCGCCCAGCAGCATGTGCTCGAGCAGCGAACGCTGTCCGATCACGGCCCGGCTGACCTCGGAAAGCAGAGCCTGGGCGCGGGCGCTGTCGCGCCCCACCCTCTCCCTCAACGCGGCGTCGTCTGGCATGCCGAGCCTCCGCCGCCCGTCGAAGCAAGGCACGTGCCCGGGTTCCATTTGAAAACACGGTAGTTTCGGGAACTTTTCTGCCGTTTTGGCGTGGACAGCCTTGACTTCGGGCGGCCGACGGCTACAATGCGGGCTCCGGAGCGACGCGGGGTGGAGCAGTCCGGTAGCTCGTTGGGCTCATAACCCAAAGGTCGCAGGTTCAAATCCTGCCCCCGCAACCATGCAGATCCCACGGGCCACGCGCAGGCGTGGCCCGTTGCTTTGGGAAGTGTGGTCTTGGCCTTGTGCCCGACTTCATGTCTGCGGGTTAGTGAGAAACGGACCGTCGCGATGAGCAGCGAGAGCTCTCACGTGCTTCGCGGCGGTGAGGTTTCGGTCCGGATGAGGCCAGCGAGATCCCGGTTTTCGAGGATGTGCTTCGGGGCGCCGTGCTTGGCAACGTGGATCATCGCGAGCCCGAGCTGCTCGGTCGTCGTGACGTACTTCGGGAACAGCGTCTTCCACACGGGGTAGAGCGGCCGCATGACCGCGTAGAGCACCCTGGTGAGCCTCGTGCTCGAAGCGATCCCGTGCAGCGGCTGGATGTACCCCGGGCGGAACATGTACGCGGCCTTGAACGGCATCTGGAGCAACGCGTTCTCGGTCCTGCCCTTGACCCGCGCCCACATCATGCGGCCGCGCTCGGTGCTGTCGGTGCCCGCCCCCGACACGTAGATGAACGTCATGTCGGGGTTGTGCTTCACCAGGGTCCGGGCCACGGCCATCGTGACGTCGTACGTCACGCGCGAATACTCCTGCTCGCTCATGCCCGTCGAGGAGACGCCGAGGCAGAACAGGCACGCGTCGTAGCCCGAGAGCTCGCCCTCGATGGTGGAGAAATCGGAGAAGTCCTTGTGCACGATTTCCCGCAGCTTCTCGTGCCGCGCTGCCGTCGCCCGTCGCCCGATCGCGAGGACGTTCTCCACCTCGGGGTCGAGCAAGCACTCCCGGAGGACGCCCTGTCCGATCATTCCCGTCGCGCCGAAAAGAATCACCCTCATGGGTTGTTGAGGGTAGCATGCACGGGCGCGCCCGCCCTTGGGAGCGGCGCTCCCGAACCCCGAGCGTGTGAGAGCCCGGCGGGGGATCGGCGGGAGTACAATCCCACTCGGGCCAGTTCAGGTGACGGGGTTCCTCGTCCTCGAGGGTGTGTCGAAGAGCTTCGGCAGCGTGCGCGCCGTCGAGGGCGTCTCGCTCGCCGTCGAGCGCGGCGAGTTCTTCTCGCTGCTCGGTCCGAGCGGGTGCGGGAAGACGACGCTGCTGCGCGTGATCGCCGGCTTCGAGCGGCCGGATGCCGGGCGCGTGCTCCTCGACGGCCAGGACATCACCGCGCTGCCGCCGAACAAGCGCAAGGTCAACACCATCTTCCAGAGCTACGCGCTGTTTCCTCACATGACCGTGCGGGAGAACATCGCGTTCGGCCTCAAGGTGGCGAAGCGGCCCGCCTCCGAGATCGAGCGCGAGGTCGAGCGGATGCTTGCCCTGGTCCAGATGCAGGACCAGGCCGACAAGCGCCCGGAGCTGCTCTCGGGTGGGCAGAAGCAGCGGGTCGCGGTGGCGCGTGCCCTGATCAACCGCCCGCAGGTGCTCCTCCTCGACGAGCCGCTCGCCGCTCTCGACCTCAAGCTGCGGCAGCGCATGCTGCTGGAGCTCGACCTCATCCACGACGAGGTCGGCACCACGTTCCTCTACGTCACCCACGACCAGGGCGAGGCGATGAGCCTCTCGGACCGCATCGCGGTGATGAACCGAGGTCAGGTGGAGCAGGTTGGGACGCCGGCCCAGGTGTACGAAGCGCCGCGCTCGAGCTTCGTCGCGGCGTTCATCGGCGACACGAACTTCTTCGAGGGTCACGTCCTCGAGCTCGTGAACAGCGAGTACAGCCGGCTGGCACTGGACGGCTTCCCTCCGGTGCTGTCCTTCAACGACACCGCAAAACAGCCGGGGATGCCTGTGTACCTCTCGGTCCGACCCGAGAAGCTCCGCATCTCGCGCGAGCGCCCGCCCGAGGATGGGCGCCACAACATCGTCCCGGCACGCATCGAGGACGTGGTCTACCTCGGCACGCACACGCGGTTCTGGGTGCGGGCGGGCACGCACCGGGTCGCGGTGTTCCAGCAGCAGGGCCGCTTCCTCCTCGACGAGCGGCCGATCCGGTGGGGCGACGACGTCTGGATCTCCTGGCACGCCGACGACGGCTTCATGATCGAGCGCTACAGCGAGGCCGACGGCGGCCTGGTCGAGCGGCCCCCGCAGAGGATAGGCGAGGAGCCGCCGGCGATCACCGAGGCGGCCGCCGGCGACCCGGGGGAGTGAGTGGAGGGCGGGTGAGCGCGGCGACTCCACGAAGAACCGGCGAATGGCCGCTCACCCTGCCCTCGATGGTCTGGCTCGCGGTGCTGGTGCTGCTCCCCGCGCTCATCGTGTTCACGGTTGCGTTCAAGCCGGGGGACCCGTACGGAGGAGTCGGCGCGGGGTGGACGCTCGACGGCCTCAGGGCTCTCGCCCGCGAGTCGTACCTGGTCATCGGCTGGCGCACCATCTACCTGAGCCTACTGACGACCGCCATGTGCCTGCTCCTTGCAACGCCGATGGCCTACTTCATGGCGCGGGTACGGCAGCGGTGGCGCCGCACCCTGCTCCTCCTGGTCGTGGTGCCGTTCTGGACCAGCTTCCTGGTCCGGATCTTCGCCTGGAAGGTAGTGCTGCACCCGGAGGGTCCGCTCAAGCGGGCCCTGGCGGCGCTCCACATCGTCTCGGCGGACGCGACAC
>JALHTD010000411.1 GCA_022865555.1 Thermoanaerobaculaceae bacterium
ACTGCCGGCCGTCGCTGGTGGTCAGCGCGCCGTACATGGCGGGCCGGCGGTCGCGGAAGAGGCCCCAGTTCTCCCGGGCGCGCCGGCACGCCTCGAGGTCGAAGGTGTGCAGCAGCACCTCCTCCTCGGCGCGGCCGGCCTCGGCCACCTTGGCCCCGGTGCCGTCGGCGATGAAGCTGCCGCCGTGGAAGGTCACGCTGAGTGGCGGCTGGGCGGCGTTGCCCCGCCCGGTCTCGGTGCCGATGGGGGCTGCGTAAGCGGTGTTCACCGACTTCAGGGTCGCGCGGGCCGGTTGCTGGCGAACAGATAGCGATGAATGCGCCACTCCCCACCCTCGCGTCGAAACACAAAGAGTTCGTTATTGCCCTCGTCGAGCAGTTGTCCGTTTGCGAGTACCGTGGTGCGGCCAGCCGAACTGGTTCGCGCCCAAGCCTGATCGCCGAGCACCTCCACCTCGAACACCTCGAAACGAATGGCAAGCCGAATGCTGGCGAACACCTGCTCGTAGGCCTTGCGCACCGCCTCTCGACCGACCATCGCTGGTGCGTGCTGAGGCATGAAGACCGGGTCGCTGCCATACAGCGCCAGAACCGCATCAGGGTCGCCTTCGTTGAGCGCTTGCTCATACTTCTGAAGTACCTGTTTGATTTCCATGTCGTCCGCCGTGGGGTGGGCTCTCAATGCGCGCGTCGCGCTCGTCGTCGTACTGCATGAAGAGAGCGCCCCCATCGAGAGAACCAGAAAGAGTCGTGTCATCGCGCGTCCCGTCGGCCTCATTGCCGAGATTGGTATTTATGCCCTACGAATATGTAGCCAACAGCCACTCAGGCACCGCCGGACTTCAGCGAACTCGGCCCGAGCCACGACGACGCCGACCCCGTCTACGCCGATTGAATCCTCCCCGCCCTCGTCGGTGAGGCCCGGTCCTGTCCTGGTACCGGTCGCCGGCCCCCCTTCAGGGCGGGCGTGCCCCTTCAGATCCTCCCGGAGCAGGGCAACCAGTTTCCGTAACTGCGGTTACCGACTCGAAAGGCGGTTTGAGCTTCCCCGCCGCCATCGGCGAGCACGGCGGGGGGGAGAGTTACTCCGAGTACTTGTGGAACACGAAGCGAGACTCCTTCGCGCCGCTCTGGTGGCATTCGAAGCAGTTCTTGACCGGATCGATCTTCAACGGCTTCCCCGCCGGATCGAACGCCTGGAAGACCCAGCCGCCCGTGGACTCCGCCTTCCGGTCCTTGATCATGACGAGCGTCTTGACCCTCGGTCCCGGTGCGTAGATCCCGTTCGTCTCCACTACCGCCTTGACCGAATCGACGAAGATCGCCCCGTCCTTGTACTCGCCACCTTTCCGTAGTGTCGCGAGAGCCGACTGGTTCGCGTACTGGTTGTGGAACCCGTAGAGGGGACTACCCTTGTCGGCCACGAGTGTGGACTTGCTGTGCGCCCACGAGCGGAAACCCTTCGGGGGAGCGGCCCCCTCGTCCGGGTGGGCGGAGCCCGCGAAAAGGAACAGGATGGACAGGAGGGAGGGAACGAGGGCCGGGACGAGCCGTCTGCCGAAACTGGTGCGGGACTTCATGTCAACCTCCTTGGTTGGGTACTGGGGCGAGTCATTTAACCCCTTCGATCGGCTCACGCTCGGTGGTCGTCGATCAGCGGGTACGTCTTCCCTAAGATGTAGAACCGTGCCTGCACGAGAAGATCGTACGGGAAGCCGAGGTCGATCTTGCTGGCCGCATCCCGTTTCGAGAGTTGATCCGGCCCAAGGGTGAACCGAGGCACCCGAGGTTGTCTCGCAACTGCGCGACGGTCTTCGCCCCGATGATCGGGACCTGTTGAGGCCCGTCTTGAATCCTCCCCGCCCTCGTCGGTGAGGCTCAGCCCTGTCCTGGTATCGGTCGCCGCCCCCTTCCGGTGCGGTCGGCCCAGTTCGGATCTTCCTGGACCAGGCCAACCAGTTTCCGTAACTGCCGCTACCGAACTCGAAAGGCGGTTTCAACCTCCTACACGCTGGTGACCGGTTGGCGTCCCATCGTTGCGGGGGCAGGATTGGCGGGCGGGCTGGTTGCTAATTTCGTCACACTGCCGGTCGAGATCCAGCTCGCTGCTTGACGGCTTCAGCGCACAGGCGTCTCGAAAAGCTCAGGGCAATCGATTTCAGTCAGCCTCATCAGCATTCCACTGTACGACCACCGGACAGAGGCACATAGTTGGGCGCCATGCCCGCGGCCACCGTGGACGATTACCTTGCGGCCCTCCCAGCGGACCGCCGCGCAGCGCTCACCGCCGTGCGCAAGGAGATCGACCGCTGCATTCCGGCCGGCTATCAGAGCGGCATCCAGTTCGGAATGATCAGTTGGTACGTGCCGCTCTCCACCTATCCCGTGGGCTATGGCGGCAACGCCAAGGTCGCGCTGCCGTACATTGGACTGGTCTCGCAGAAGTCGCATATGGCGCTCCACATGATGTGCTTCTACGGCCACGCAACGCTCAAACCCTGGTTCGACGCCGAATACAAGAAGTCGGGCAAGAAGCTGGACATGGGCATGGGCTGCCTCCGCTTCAAGACGTTGGACGAGCTTGCGCTCGACGTGGTGGGCCGCACCGTGGCGCGAGTGGCACCGGCAGAACACGCTGCCAACTACCAGGCAACGCGGGACGCACTTGCCAAGGGCAAGGCCCCAAAGCCTGCTGCAAAGAAGGTAAAGCCGAAGAAGTAGCGTCAGGCTCAGCCCAAATTCATCGTCAGCGTGGATGCGCGCGTCGTCGCAGGGAGTTCCGCGATGAGGACAGGCCGTGCGCCGTCTACTTCGCCCGCCGCCATCGCAGCGGTTTCAGCTTTGGGTCCCGGACCACGATGCCCTTTGCTTCGAGATTGAGTTGAACGCTCTTGAGCCACCACTCGGCTTTGGCGCCGCGTGGAAAGAGGGTGGCGGGAAGGTGCGGTTTCGCGGCATCGAACATCTCTCGTTGTGAGAGCCCTGGCGCCTTGCGTGGCAGCGCCTTGAGGAGCGCCGCCTTGGCCGCGTCATACTTGTCCGCGCTGAGCGACTTCGAGAAGCCCGGGACGTTGACCGTGGTGACCTTGACCCGGCGTTCGGTCTGGGGGTGCAGGGCTGCGGCCACGAGGAACCCCACGCCGACCCCGATCCACGCCGCTGCCCTCGATGCGACTTCCTGCTCTGGCCGAAGGGACAGGTGCGTGCGATCCGCTTCCACGACCTGCGCCACACCTACGCGAGCGTGCTCCTCATGCTCGGCGCGAACCTCGTCTCGGTGCAGAAGTTGCTCGGCCACTCCGACCCGAAGATCACCGAGCGGCGTTACGGCCACCTGCTTCCGGAGTTCATGAGCTCGGAAGTGAACCGACTTCACTTCGGATTCGCGGGGCTGGCGCAACCTGGCAGCGCGTCGCTGGCTCTTGCTGGCTCCAGCACGCCGACGGTTACACCTGAGTTACAGTCGGCGCCGAAGCCAAAAGGAGAGGCCGGAACCCCTCTGGTTTCCCGAGGAATCCCGGCCTCTTTTGTGGCGGGGTGTACGGGACTTGAACCCGTGGCCTCCGGCGTGACAGGCCGGCGTTATAACCAGCTTAACTAACACCCCAAGTCAATGTGCTTGGGCGGAGCAGGTTTCGAACCTGCGACCCTCGCCTTGTAAGGGCGACGCTCTACCCCTGAGCTATCCGCCCCCGGGCGGTGGAGCGAGCGGGTTTTAGCTTGGCGGGGTGCCTGTGTCAACGATCCCCGGGTGTTCCAGGCGTCCGGAACCTCGCCGAATTAAATGAATGGTTTCGCGCCGAACGCAAGGGTAGAGAACCGAGCCGAATGACCTGGACGAAGGGGCAAAAGCTCGTCCACCGGGCGCAACCCGCGTGGGGCGTGGGGATCGTGCTCGAGGTGGGGGCGGACTCCCGCCGGATCGCGGTCCGCTTCGCAGGACGCGATGGGGTCACCGTGGTCTCGGGGCGCGATCGCGCGCTCGTGGCCGTGCCGGACGACACCCCGCTCG
>JALHTD010000412.1 GCA_022865555.1 Thermoanaerobaculaceae bacterium
ACTCACCATGCTCGACCTCGCACTGAAACAGCTGCGCAGCTGCCGCGGCGTCGACCTCTCGATGGCGACCATCCCGGCCGAAGACCCGGAAACCTACGAGAAGATGTGCCGTGCCGACACCGTCGGCGTCTTCCAGATCGAGAGCCGGGCGCAGATGGCCACGCTGCCGCGCATGAAGCCGCAGCGCTTCTACGACCTGGTCGTGGAGGTGGCGATCATCCGCCCCGGACCGATCGTCGGCAAGATGGTGCACCCCTACCTGAACCGGCGCGCCGGGCGCGAGAGAGTGACCTATTCGCACCCGGACCTGGAGCCGATACTGAAGCGCACCCTGGGCGTGCCGCTCTTCCAGGAGCAGCTCATGCGGGTGGCGATGGTGGCAGCGGGGTTTTCCGGCGGTCAGGCGGAGGAGCTGCGCCGCGCCATGGGCGCCAAGCGCTCGCTCGAGCGCATGGCCAGGCTCGAGCGCCAGCTCCGCGAGGGGATGGAGGCGCGCGGCATCACGGGAAAGGCTGCGGACGACATCGTGCAGGGGATCACGTCGTTCGCGCTCTACGGCTTCCCCGAGTCCCACGCGGCGAGCTTCGCGCTGATCGCATACGCCTCCGCCTACCTGCGCGCACACCACCCGACCTGCTTCCTGGCTGCGCTGCTCAACGCCTGGCCGATGGGGTTCTACCACCCTGCCACGCTGGTGCAGGATGCCAGGCGCCACGGCGTGCGCGTCCTCCCCATCGATGTGAACGCTTCGGGCTTCCTCTGCCGCGTGGGGCGGGTCGACATCGGTCCCTCGCCCCGGAGGGGGGAGGTCAGGTGGGGGTGTCGAGCTGTCGGCGGCGACCCTCACCCCGGCCCTCTCCCGCGAGCGGGAGAGGGAGCCTACAAGGTGGCTTCGCACGCCTTGGCCGTGCGGCTCGGCCTGCGGTTCGTCAAGGGTCTGCGGGAGGAGGCCGCCAGGCGCATCGAGGAGGAGGGGGCCAAGGGGCCGTTCGCTTCGGTGCGCGAGGTGGCGGCGCGCTGCTCCCTGCGCAACGACGAGCTGGCCGCCCTCGCCGAGGTGGGCGCCTTTGCGTCCCTCGGGCAAACCCGCCGCTCGGCGCTCTGGCAGGTCTCGGCCCTGGACGGCCGCCGGCCGCCGCTCGCGCAGGCGATGCAGCCGGACCCACCGCCGAGCCCGCTCCCCGAGATGACGCTGCGCGAGCGGTACGTTGCGGACTCCCTGGGCTCGGGGATGACCGTCGGCACGCACCCGCTCGCGCTGCGCCGCGCGGAGCTGGCAGCGCGCGGCATCCTCTCCGCGGCGCAGCTCGCCCGTGTGCGCGACGGCCAGCTCGTGCGCGTCGCCGGCGTCGTGATCGTACGCCAGCGCCCGTACACGGCCAAGGGGATGTGCTTCATGACCCTGGAGGACGAGACCGGATTCGCCAACGTCGCGGTCATGCCGAACAGCTTCGAGCTGCAGCGCGCCGTCATCACTTCGAGCGCCCTGCTCGAGGTCGAGGGCACCGCGCAGACGCGCGACGGCGTCGTCACCGTCCGCGCCGGCCGCTGCCGCCCGTTGCCCACCGCCACGCCGGTGTCGCCCTCGCGGGACTTCCACTGAAACAACACTTTCGCCCCGGATCGGGTACCATGGGCGCCGCGACCAACGTTCTGGGGTTCGACGTGAGCGAGATCGAAAGCCGGCCGAAGACCCTGACAACGGCATGCGTGCGGGCCATCCTCGCCGGACGCAAGACCCAGCTTCGCCAGGCTTTCGATCCGCAGCCGCCCGAAGGGGCCGCGATCGCCGGCGTGGACCTCGAGGGTCGGCTGACGTGGACCGACGACGGCCGCACCGCGCGCGGTGAGCCGTGCCCTCTCGGAGGACCCGGGGACCGACTCTGGGTCCGCGAGCCCTGGACGCTGCCCGTCGAGGTTGACGGGTGGCTCGAGCCGGGGCAGGCGCGGAGGCGCATCCGCTACCTGGCGGATGAAGGACTGAGTGTCGCGAGCGGAGGCGAGGTGAAGGCCGAGTTCCGCCCCGCCAGAGAGATGCCCCAGTGGGCATCACGGCTCACCCTCGAGATCACCGGCGTGCGCCTCGAGCAGGTGCAGGCGATCAGCGCGGAAGACCTGGTGGCCGAGGGCGGCACGTGGCGGGAGGGGGCGCCTGTTCCGAGTCCGGAGGCCGACCGCGAGGGTTTCGCGCAGTGGTGGAGCGCAGTCAACGCGGCTCGGGGCACCACCTGGGAGCGCAACCCGTGGGTGTGGGTGATCGAGTTCCGGCGCGCGGATGGCGACTAGCCGTCTGGGTGTCCCCGCGGTCCGATGACAGTCAGTGGAAGCTCAACCGCGACATTTCGAACAGCAGCAAGCCGGCGTAGCCTCGCAGCGGGTTTCGGCCGGGTCGTCCCGGAGGAGGTGTTCGTGGCCATTTCGTTCCGCCCGGGGGCACTGGCCTGAGACGGCGCGCCGCCCGTGGTGGTGCTACCATCATCTGCAGGAGATGCGTGCAAGCCTTGTCCTGGGTGGCGGGCGGCGCGGCGTTTCGCTCCGAGGGGTTGGTGAACCGATGGGGTTGCGCAGGCGGGGAGGAAGATGGCGCTAACGCGAGCGTTGATTGCCGACGACAGCCGCATTTTTCGGATTCTGATGACCGACGTGCTAGCCGAGCGCGGCGTGGAGGTATTGGAAGCCGCTACCGGGAAAGAGGCGCTTGAGGTGATGCTCGCTCAGCGCCCCCAGCTTGCGGTGCTCGACGGCCTCATGCCGCTACTCTCCGGTTTTGACGTCATCAAGAAGGTGCGGGAGGCGGCCCCCGACTACACGCCCGTCATCATCATCGTGACGGCGGTTTACAAGAGCCGAGGCTATGAAGCGGAGGCCAGGAGGCAGTACCAGGTCCACGAGTACCTACAGAAACCGCTCGAGCCCGAGGACCTCCTCGAGGCCATCGGCCGTCACTTTCCCGAGTTCGCCGGGCCTCCCCCGAAGGTCTGATCGCCCCGATTGGCGGCCGCTCGCCTGAGAACGGCCGGTTGTCCGCGCGGTCCGAGCGGGCGATACGCTAGAATCCGCACGGCAGCGTCTTCGCGATGAGGTCGCTGCCGAGCCTCGACGAGATCTGGCCGTCATGCGAGGCGCACAGGCGCATTCGGATCTTCAGGAACTGACGATGTAATGTGGTGCCCGCAGGGAGGAGAAGGATGGGTCTCACTCGGGTCTTGATCGCCGACGACAGTCACGTGTTCCGAGTCTTCGTGGCCGACGTGCTGCGGGAGCACGGACTCGAGGTGGTGGAGGCTGCCACCGGGCGCGAGGCGATGGAGATCATGCTCTCGCAGCGCCCGCAGCTTGCGATCCTCGACGGGCTCATGCCGCTGCTTTCCGGTTTCGAGGTCATTGACAAGGTGCGGGCAGCAGCCCCCGACTACAAGCCGGTCGTGTTCTTCGTGACGGCCGTCTACAAGGGTCGCCGCTGGGAGTCGGAGGCCAGGCAGAAGTACCAGGTCCAGGAGTACTTGCAGAAGCCGTTCGAGCCGCAGGATCTGAGCGCTGCGATACGCCGTCACTTCCCCGAGGTCGCCGCTCCTCCCGGAAAGGTCTGACCGGCGACGGCGGGGGCTTCGCCATTGCCCGCCGACCGTGAAAGACCCTCGCTTTTGGCTCGCCCCGGGGGAACCACCACGGCGACCAGCGCAACCACATGGCGGTCTTGCATGCGTTGCACGGCCCAACTGGGGCCGAACGCCCGCAGGGTGCGACGCCGGGCCGGGGTTCGAGTGGACCCCGCCCGCCGCAACAGCTGCTCGCCGACAAGGCGTGGCGTGTTGCGGTATGTGAAGATGGCGGGGACGGGGCTCACGAGCCGAGACGCCGGAGGGAGGAGGCTTTCACATGATCGAGGAGATCACCGCGCAGGCGCTTGACACCGAGAAGTTCATCCGAGACAGGGTCACAGAGATCACAGACGCCGTTGGGGACGGGATCGCAATCAATGCGCTGTCGGGAGGCGTCGACTCGTCCACGGTCACCATGCTCGGGCATCGCGCCCTGGGGAGCCGCCTCAGAACCGTTTTCATCGAGAACGGCCTCATGCGCGAAGGAGAGCCGGAGGGCGTCGTTGCGCTTTTTCGGCAGCTCGGCATCGCTGTCGAAGCCGTGGACGCACGGGCTGAGTTCTTCGCGGCGCTCCGGGGCATCGCAGACCCCGAGGAGAAACGCGAGGCCATAACGCAGACCTTCTATCGGAAGGTGTTCGGACGCCTGGTGAAGGAGAGCGGTGCGAGGTTCCTGCTCCAGGGGACGATCCTCACCGACGTGGACGAAACAGTGGCCGGCATCAAGCGCCAGCACAACGTCTTCGAGCAGCTCGGGATCGACCCCCAGGAGGCGTTCGGTTACCACATCCTCGAACCGCTGATCCAGCTTCGCAAGGATGGTGTGAGGAAGCTCGGCAAGGCTCTTGGGCTCCCTGCCGAGGTCTTCGATCGGATCCCGTTCCCGGGTCCCGCGCTCTCGGCTCGTGTGATCGGGGCGGTGACCCCGGAGCGCATCGAGACCGTTCGAAAAGCGACCGCGGTTGTCGAGAGGCTGCTCAAGAGCACAGGTGCGTTCCAGTTCATGGCAATCCTCCACGAGGATCGCGTGACCGGCATGCGCGACGGAAAACGCGACTTCGGTCAGCAGATCGAGGTGCGCTGCTGGGAGAGCGTGGACGCACGTGTCGCGACGCCGACGCGCCTTCCATTTACAGTCCTTGAGCAGTTGGCTCAGGAGATCATCCGGGACGTTTCCGGGGTCGTGAGCGTCACCTACAACATCGCGCCCAAGCCTCCCTCGACTATGGAGGCGGTGTAATTACGGTCGAACAACGTCGGCAGAGCCGGAGGCCTCGTCTCGTGAACGGGTGGTGGCGATCGATCGTGCCATCATTTCGCACGGAACGCGACGGCGCGGCGGCTGGAGGAACCTCATGAGCATCAAGCGCTTTCTTCTCGTGTCGCTGGCGATCTTCGCGGTCGGGATGGTGTGGGGCGGGCTGGTGCATCTGGTCGTGCTGCGTGAGGCCAACGCCGCAATCGCTCACCTTTTGCGTCCCGACATGGCCGGAAAGATGTGGATGTCTATCGTCGCCAGCGCGGGTTTTGCCTTGCTGTTCGTACTCGGCTACGGCCGGTTCGCACGCAAGGGAACGGTGGGCGAGGGCGTCCTGTACGGGCTGTTCTTCGCCGCCGTGGCCGGACTCCTCGTGGACGTGAACCAGTACGTGCTGTACCCAATCCAAGGTTCTCTCGCCTGCACGTGGTTTGCGGCCGGAGCCGTCGAGTTCTCCCTGTACGGCGCCCTGGTCGCCTGGCTGTACCCGGTCGCCCGAGCAAGGGGGGCCGTGCCGACAGTGCCGTCACAGTAGGTGGGCCCTGCGGTGCTTTCGCCCGGCAGGAACGCCGAGCTGTTGCGTCGGGTGAGATCCGACATACCATTCGTGACGCCGAGGGGGTGGATCGCCGATG